>NZ_JAEHCH010000018.1:0-129087 GCF_016483245.1 Bacillus cereus group sp. N31
CCCGTGGTGTAGTGGTTAACATGCCTGCCTGTCACGCAGGAGATCGCCGGTTCGACCCCGGTCGGGACCGCCATTTTTTTACATAAAGGCTCGGTAGCTCAGTCGGTAGAGCAGAGGACTGAAAATCCTCGTGTCGGCGGTTCGATTCCGTCCCGAGCCACCATTTTGAAATCGCAAGCCGGCTTAGCTCAATTGGTAGAGCAACTGACTTGTAATCAGTAGGTTGGGGGTTCAAGTCCTCTAGCCGGCACCACTTTCAAAATGAGCCATTAGCTCAGTTGGTAGAGCATCTGACTTTTAATCAGAGGGTCGAAGGTTCGAATCCTTCATGGCTCACCATTTACAATTTAATGCGGGTGTAGTTTAGTGGTAAAACAAGAGCCTTCCAAGCTCTGGTCGAGAGTTCGATTCTCTTCACCCGCTTTTCAATTATGGGCCTATAGCTCAGCTGGTTAGAGCGCACGCCTGATAAGCGTGAGGTCGATGGTTCGAGTCCATTTAGGCCCACCATAATTGTTCCGCAGTAGCTCAGTGGTAGAGCTATCGGCTGTTAACCGATCGGTCGTAGGTTCGAGTCCTACCTGCGGAGCCATATTATAGAGAAGTACCCAAGTGGCTCAAGGGGCTCCCCTGCTAAGGGAGTAGATCGCGAACGCGGTGCGAGGGTTCGAATCCCTTCTTCTCTGCCAGAACTGGCCCGTTGGTCAAGTGGTTAAGACACCGCCCTTTCACGGCGGTAACACGGGTTCGAATCCCGTACGGGTCATACTAAAAGAGATAGCATAATCTGCTATCTCTTTTTTGTTGTGTAAAAGTGGGCTTTGGATAGTCTGCTTTTTTATGCAATAGAAGAAATATGAAGTATTCGCTGTTGCAGTGGGGTACATAGAGAGCCGTAAATACAATCATGTTGTTTATTTGGACCTGTATGAATATGAAGGAATTATCTACTTAACAAATCATACTCAAATTGAACTTTTATCCCATCTGTATGGCTGTAGCCTCCTCCACTTGTATAAATCGAAGAAAATACATCCGGGAGCTACTGTGGAAAATAAATAATATATAGAAGAAGCTGCTCTCTCTCAATAGGTGTGACCTACTGAAGACAGCTTTTTTATGTTGTCATTATTGTCGAGTTTTGTCGGTAAGTCGATATATTGCAAAAATCGCTGATATAATTTGAGTTACGATCGATAAATTTCAATAATCGCTGATATATTTGGAGTTACGGTCGATATATTCTAAAAATCGCCGATATAATTTCACCTACCGACAAAAACCATAAGAAAAACCCTTTCACAATCTAAAGAAAACGCCTCCATTGAAATGGATTTCACACCTATTCCAATAACTTTACACTCTATGTGAAAAAGTTCACAAATAGGTCATAATTTGTGAAGTAATTCACAATGATACGTGCTACAATATGAATGTAAAGAAGTTAAACAACATTAAATTAGTATTTTAATTAATTACTTAAACAATCATAAAAAAATATATGTGAACAATAGAGAGGGGAAATTAACATGAAAAAAGGTATCAATCGTGTAGTATTAGTAGGAACAGGAGCTGTAGGTTGTAGTTACGCTTACTCAATGATCAACCAAGGTGTAGCTGAAGAATTCGTACTTGTAGATGTTAATGAAGCAAAAGCAGAAGGGGAAGCAATGGACTTAAGTCATGCGGTACCATTCTCTCCATCACCAACAAAAGTTTGGAGCGGTAGCTATGCAGATTGTAAAGATGCAGATTTAGTAGTTATCACTGCGGGATTACCACAAAAACCAGGTGAAACTCGTTTAGACTTAGTTGAGAAAAATACAAAGATCTTTAAACAAATCGTTCGCGGTATTATGGATAGCGGATTCGATGGAATCTTCTTAATCGCAACTAACCCAGTTGACATTTTAACTTACGTAACTTGGAAAGAATCTGGTCTACCAAAAGAGCGCGTAATCGGTTCTGGTACAACTTTAGACTCTGCTCGTTTCCGTTACATGTTAGGTGACTACTTAGATGTAGATCCACGTAACGTTCATGCTTACATCGTTGGTGAGCACGGTGATACTGAACTTCCAGTATGGAGCCACGCTACTATCGGTGTACAAAAACTAGAAACAATCTTAGCTAACAACGAACAGTACAATCAAGAAGACTTAGATAAAATTTTCGAAAACGTACGTGATGCAGCTTATCATATCATCGAGCGTAAAGGTGCAACTTACTACGGAATCGGTATGTCACTACTTCGTGTAACTAAAGCGATCTTAAACAACGAGAACAGCGTATTAACTGTATCTGCATACCTTGAAGGTCAATACGGTGAGAAAGATGCTTACGTAGGTGTTCCAGCTGTAATTAACCGCGAAGGTGTACGTGAAATTGTAGAACTTGAGCTAAATGAAGAAGAAAAAGTGAAATTCGCTCATTCTGTAAAAGTATTAAAAGAAACAATGGTACCAGTACTATAATAATTGCTAAATAATTCAGAGGTGGGAAACTGCTTCTTACCTCTGAACTTATATAATTTAATATAAATTCCTTTTCCGGTTTCCCTTGTATATCCCCAATATACCCCTTTTGCTGGATAAGGGTTGTTTATAGAAAAAGAGCACTCTATTTTACGTAGAGTGCTCTTTATTATTCCGCTATTTACCAGGCAGTAAAGCCCCGATTGATTAAAGTTTCACTTTATTATTTTTTAGGCGTTAATCCTAATTTCTTTAAAATATCTGCCAGTGTACCGCTTTTTGATTTTTCTACAGGTGTTTGTGATTTAGGTGCATCCGGACCTTTTTTCAAGAAGTTCTTTTCGACGAAGCAAATATCTTTATCACCTGCAAGGCTTTCCTCAGGTCTTGCATAATAATATTGACCAAGTAGCTTTCAGTACCTAATTTTGTTGTTAGACAGTTTGAAATGAGTTAATCGATGTTTCAGAATCACTGAAATAAGCGAATAAACCACCGAATGTAAGTGATAAGCTGAGCGTTGCCGTGCCAACTCCCAGTTCTAATTTTTGTTTTACTGGCATAAGAACCCACCTTAATTTAATTTTTTATCGAATTTTCGTTTTGGATATAGATAGAGTAAACACAGTATTTTAGCATGAGTTATATTTATGAAAATTTAATATTCTTTATTGAGAATAATCTACTTAGGAATTTCGCATTTCAATAAATTTATGACAAAAAATGTTGAGAAACATTTTTTATGACAGATTGTTTTGCTACGGTTTTAAGTAGAAAATAGCATGAAAAATAGGCTAAACCTAATAAAATAGAGGTTGAGAAAAAAATGATAGTAAAAAGATAGGGGAAAATGAAGCGTTTGCAATGAATATTCGTCAAAATTCGATATTTTACACGGAAATGTGAAGAAAAACCAACGTTTTTAAGAAAAAAACGAATATTTTTTATAAATTAACAAGGATATCACAGTTTTTTGCAGAAATAGTTAAAGTATAAAAAATTCTGTCATCTTAGTGAGGTGAGCATATTGAGTTTAATAAATTGTGAAAAAGTGAAACGAGATGAGTTTCATACAGAAAAGTACTATGAGAGTTATAGCATCTTTGGTGCACATATTGTGACGGAAGATGAGATGCGAGGGGTACGATTTACAGTATGGGCTCCTCATGCGAAAGCAATGAGTGTTGTTGGCGATTTTAATGAATGGGATTATGAGCAACATAAGATGCTACAAGAGACAGAAGAGGGAATTTGGTCCTTGTTTATACCGCATATTGAAGAAAGGGTAATATATAAATATGCGATTGAAACGATGGCTGGTGACGTCATTTTTAAGGCAGATCCGTACGCTGTATATGCAGAAATAAGACCGAATACGGCATCTGTAGTTTTTGATATGAAGGGATACGAATGGAATGATAAAAACTGGAGTCGTAAGAAAAAGAAAAAGCCGGTTTATAAAGAAGCGATGACAGTTTATGAATTACATTTCGGTTCCTGGAAGAAGAAAGAAGATGGAACGCTGTATTCTTATAGGGAAATGGTAGAAGAACTCATTCCGTATGTGGTGGAACATCAATTTACACATATTGAAATCATGCCGCTTGTTGAGCATCCATATGATCGTTCTTGGGGATATCAAGGGACGGGATATTATGCAGCAACGAGTAGATTCGGCACACCACATGATTTGATGTATTTTGTCGATGAATGTCATAAATATGGAATCGGTGTCATTTTAGATTGGGTGCCGGGGCATTTTTGTAAAGATGCTCACGGTCTATATTTGTTTGATGGGACACCGACTTATGAATATAAAGATAAGGATGTACAAGAAAACCAAGTATGGGGAACTGTCAATTTTGATTTAGGAAAAAGGGAAGTACGTAATTTCTTAATTTCAAATGCGTTATTTTGGATGAGATATTTCCATATTGACGGTTTCAGGGTGGATGCAGTTGCGAATATGTTGTACTGGAATAAAGAAGGACAGGAGCAAAGTAATGAGCACGCTGTTTCATTTTTACGAGAGTTAAATGAAGCGGTATTTGCAGAGGATGAAGACTTTCTTATGACAGCAGAAGATTCAACAGCTTGGCCACTTGTAACAGCTCCAACTTATGAAGGTGGACTTGGATTCAATTACAAATGGAATATGGGCTGGATGAATGACGTGCTGAAATATATGGAGTGTGCACCTGAATACAGGAAGTATATTCATGAGAAAATAACATTCTCTTTACTATATGCTTACTCTGAAAACTTCATATTACCGCTTTCTCATGATGAAGTCGTTCACGGGAAAAAGTCGTTATTAAATAAAATGCCAGGAGATTACTGGGATAAGTTTGCTCAGCTTCGTTTATTATATGGATATTTATTTACTCACCCAGGAAAGAAATTACTTTTCATGGGAGGAGAATTTGGGCAGTTTGATGAGTGGAAAGACCTTGAAGATTTAGATTGGAATTTACATGATTTTGAAATGCATCGTTATATGCATGATTACTTTAAAGAGCTCATAGCATTGTATAAGCGCTCAAAACCACTTTGGCAGCTTGATCATTCACCTGAAGGATTTCAGTGGATTGATGCTAATAATAATGAGCAAAGTATTTTCTCGTTTATTCGCCAAGGAGATAAACAAGAAGATGCGTTAGTTGTCGTATGTAATTTTACGAAAGCTACATATGAAAACTATAAAGTAGGTGTGCCAGATTTCGAGTATTATAACGAGATTTTAAACAGTGATGCGGAGCAATATGGCGGCTCGGGGCAAGTGAATAAAAAACGTCTTAAGGCGACTCTAGAACCGTACCATAATCAAGAGGCACATGTAGAAATTACAATTCCACCATTTGGCGTATCCATATTACGACCAGTGAAGACTAGAAAGGGGAGCAAAAAACAAGATGGCTCAAAAACAAAAGTGCGTAGCAATGTTACTAGCAGGGGGAAAAGGTAGTCGTTTAAGTGCATTAACAAAAAATTTAGCTAAGCCAGCTGTTCCATTTGGTGGTAAATATCGCATTATTGATTTTACGTTAAGTAATTGTGCGAATTCTGGTATTGAAACGGTTGGGATTTTGACGCAGTATCAACCGCTCGAACTTCATAATTATATCGGAATCGGCAATGCTTGGGATTTAGACCGAGTAAACGGTGGAGTCACAGTATTACCTCCTTATGCGGAGTCTTCAGGTGTGAAGTGGTACACAGGTACGGCAAGTGCCATTTATCAAAACTTAAACTATTTAAGTCAGTACGAACCAGAGTATGTCCTTATTTTATCAGGCGATCATATTTATAAAATGGATTACAGTAAAATGCTAGATTACCATGTTGAGAAAGAAGCGGACGTTTCGATTTCTGTTATTGAAGTGCCTTGGGATGAAGCGAGTCGCTTTGGCATTATGAATACGAATGAAGAGATGGAAATTGTTGAGTTTGAAGAGAAACCGCAATTTCCAAGAAGTAATCTTGCATCAATGGGAATCTATATTTTTAACTGGGCAATTTTGAAAGAGTATTTAGAAATGGATGCAAGAAATCCTGAATCTAGTAATGATTTCGGAAAAGATGTACTTCCGCTTTTATTAGATGAAGGGAAGAAGCTAATGGCGTATCCGTTTGAAGGATATTGGAAAGATGTTGGAACAGTGAAAAGCTTATGGGAAGCGAATATGGATTTACTTCGCGATGAAACATCATTGAATTTAAATGATCGTAACTGGCGTATTTATTCTGTCAATCCAAACGAACCGCCTCAATATATTGCGGAAAAGGCAAAAGTGGAAGAATCACTGATTAACGAAGGGTGCGTCATTGAAGGGGACGTGAAGCATTCTGTCTTATTCCAAGGGGTGACGGTGGAAGAAGGTAGTATGGTTATTGATTCCGTCGTTATGCCAGGAGCGAAGATTGGGAAAAATGTTGTGATTGAAAGAGCAATTGTTGGATCGGAAATGGTTATTGAAGATGGAACAATCATTCGTCCAGAAAAAAATGTTGACGATGTAGTATTAATTGCTGAAGGGAAATAGAAAAGGGGGATGAAATGAATGGGAGAAAAAATGTTAGGAATTATTAATGCAACGGGAAGTTTTACTTCCTTACAGAAAGTAACAGGGCATCGTTCACTAGCGGCGCTACCGTTTGGGGGCCGTTATCGACTCATTGATTTCATGCTTTCCAATATGGTGAATTCTAATATTCATAGTGTGGCGGTTTTTACAAGCCATAAAAACCGTTCGTTAATGGACCATGTTGGTTCAGGGAAACAGTGGGATTTAGATAGAAAACGTGACGGATTGTTTTTATTCCCACCAAATTGCCAATGTGACCAAGATGAGTTTGGATCTTTTGCACATTTTAGAAGACATATTGATTATTTTCTAAGAAGCAGAGAAGAATACGTTGTTATTACGAATAGCCATCTCGTAACAGCATTAAATTTCCAGGCGGTGTTAGAGCGGCATATACATACGGCAGCTGATATTACTGAAGTTTGCCATGAAGGGGTTTCGCTTCAAACATACGTGTTAAAGAAACAATTATTGTTAGATTTATTTGAGACATATAAAGATGTGGAGCAATACAGTTTATTTGATGTAGTGAGAGAAAAGCGCGGAAAATCACTGCATATTGCTACGTATGAGCATACAGGATATGTAGCTATTATTGACTCGATTGAAAGTTACTATAAACATAGCTTAGAAATTTTGCAACCTGCTATTTGGAAGCAATTATTTAAGAAAGAAGCACCGATTTTTACGAAAGTAAAAGATGAGCCGCCAACTCGTTACCTAAAGGGTGCAGTCGTGAAAAATACAATGATTGCAAATGGCAGTATTATTGAAGGGGAAGTAGAAAACAGTGTTGTTTCCCGTTCTGTTAAAATTGGAAAAGGTTCAATTGTTCGTAATAGTATTATTATGCAAAAGAGCCAAATTGGAGATAACTGTATAATAGACGGTGTTATTATTGATAAAGACGTGAAAATTGGTGACGGTGTCGTTTTAAAAGGAAACACCGATGAGCCGTACGTTGTAGAAAAAGGAAGCATTCAAAACAGTACGATTAATAGTTATTCTTGAAGAATCAGTGGGGGTCTTTCCTCCACTGATTAAAGTTTTAATTTAAATGAAAACTCGAAGGGAGGAAGCTGCAAGAAGAGTAATATATGCTTTTCGAGCAGTGGGACAACAAGTGAATATTTTATTTGCAGTATCAGAATGTGTACCGTTTGTTAAATCGGGAGGATTAGCTGATGTAGCAGGTGCGCTCCCAAAAGAGCTTAAAAAATTAGGTGTGGATGTACGTATTATACTTCCGAATTATAGTCTTATTCCGCAAAAATTAAGAGATGGATGTACGCTTCATAAAGTAATTAACGTTCCTCTTGGCTGGAGAAATCAATATTGCGGAATTTTAAAAGGTGAGCAAGACGGGATTACGTATTATTTAATAGACAATGAATATTATTTTAAGAGGGATTCTTTGTACGGTCATTATGATGACGGAGAGCGTTTTTCTTATTTTTCGAAGGCAGTTTTAGAGTGTATTCCGCATCTTGATTTTGAAGTGGATGTTCTTCATAGCCATGATTGGCACACCGCTATGGTTAATTTCTTACTTCGCGAAAAGTATCAAGACAACCCATTATATGAGCGTATTAAAACGGTATATACAATTCATAACTTGCAGTTCCAAGGTGTATTTTCTCCTGAAGTGATGTACGACCTGTTAGAGCTTGGTGATGAATATTTTCATAGTGAGCAGCTAGAGTTTTATGGAAATGTGAACTTTATGAAAGGCGGTATTATCGCTTCTGATCAAATTACAGCGGTTAGCCCGACATATAAAGAAGAAATACAATATGAGTTTTTCGGTGAGAAATTAGATGGATTGCTACGAAAATATAATGATAAGCTGAGTGGCATTGTAAATGGAATTGACACGAGCGTATATAACCCAGAAACGGACTCGTATATTACAGCTCAGTATGATGCAGAGTCATTATATGAAAAAAATGAAAATAAACGTGCATTGCAGCGTTATTTTGGTTTGCCAGAAAAAGAGGATACACCAATTATTGCAATGGTCACGAGATTAACGAAACAAAAAGGTCTTGATTTAGTACGTACTGTATTCCGTGAAATAATGGAAGAAGATGTACAATGTATCATTTTAGGATCCGGTGATTCAGAATACGAGCAGTTCTTTGAATGGATGGCATATGAGTATCCAGAGAAGGTGAAGGTATATATCGGATTTAATGAGGAGCTTGCGCATCAAGTGTATGCGGGAAGCGATCTATTTTTAATGCCGTCACTGTTTGAACCGTGTGGACTTGGACAACTTATCGCATTAGCGTACGGTACGATTCCGATTGTAAGAGAAACAGGTGGATTAAACGATACTGTACAATCTTATGATGAAGAAACAGGAGAAGGAAATGGTTTCAGTTTTACGAACTTCAATGCACATGACATGTTGTATACGGTTCGCCGTGCAATTGAATTTTATCACGATAAGCCGGTATGGGAACAGCTTGTAACACAAGCGATGACTGAAGATTATAGTTGGGAGAAATCAGCTCTTGCTTATAAGAAATTGTATAAAAGTCTCATGGAATAACATGTAGGTGGTGAAAAAATGTTTACTCATGTTGAAAGTTTCAAATCAGCCTTTCTAGAAAAGTTAGAGACGATGTATGGGAAAAGTTTCAAAGACTCTACAACTCGTGATCAATATAATACGCTTGGGTACATGGTACGTGAGTATATGAATAATCAATGGATTGCAACGAACGAAAGCTATCGGTCTGGAGAGCAAAAGCAAATGTATTACTTATCCATTGAGTTTTTACTTGGACGTTTGCTTGGAAGTAACATTTTAAATTTAGGCATCAGGGATGTATGTGAGCAGGGCCTTTCGGAGCTTGGGATTTCTTTGCAAGAGTTAGAAGAGGTGGAAGCAGATGCAGGTCTTGGAAATGGTGGGCTTGGACGTCTAGCAGCCTGTTTTCTTGATTCACTCGCATCTTTAAACTTACCAGGACACGGCTGTGGGATTCGTTACAAACATGGCTTGTTTGATCAAAAAATTGTTGATGGTTATCAAGTTGAGTTTCCAGAACAATGGCTTCTTCATGAAAATGTATGGGAAGTAAGAAGGCATGATCAAGCTGTAGAAGTAAGCTATTTTGGCAGTGTGGAGCCGTTAGAAATGGATGGACGTTTAGAGTTCAGGCATACGAATGCAGAAGTCATTATGGCGGTACCATATGATGTTCCAGTAGTAGGCTATGAGACGAGTACTGTAAATACGCTTAGGCTTTGGAATGCTGAACCAGTTCCTTTCCCGCAAAACTGCAAAGATATTTTGAAATATAAGCGTGAAACAGAGGCGGTATCGGAGTTTTTATATCCAGATGATACGCATGATGAGGGGAAAATACTTCGCTTAAAACAACAGTATTTCCTCGTATCAGCAAGTTTACAAAATATCGTTCGTACGCATAGAGAAAGATATGGTGACCTTCGTCAATTACATGAAAAAATTGCGATTCATATTAATGATACACATCCGGTT
Source organism: Bacillus cereus group sp. N31 (assembly GCF_016483245.1). NCBI lineage: Bacteria > Bacillati > Bacillota > Bacilli > Caryophanales > Bacillaceae > Bacillus > Bacillus cereus group sp. N31. Next base: position 10,071 of record NZ_JAEHCH010000018.1, read on the forward strand.
TTAGCGATTCCAGAACTGATGCGTATTTTATTAGATGAAGAAAAACTAGCATGGGAAGAGGCTTGGCACATAACGACGCAAACGATTTCTTATACGAATCATACGACGTTATCAGAAGCGCTTGAGAAGTGGCCAATTCACATTTTTAAACCGTTATTACCGAGAATTTATATGATTATTGAAGAGATTAATGAACGTTTCTGTCATGAACTTTGGGAACGTTATCCGTACGAATGGCATCGCATTGAAGATATGGCGATTATTGCACATGATCTTGTGAAAATGGCTCATTTAGCAATTGTCGGTAGCCATAGCGTAAACGGTGTAGCAAAAATTCATACGGAAATTTTGAAGCAACGTGAAATGCGATTGTTTTATGAGTTTTATCCAGATAAGTTTAATAATAAGACGAATGGAATCGCTCATAGACGTTGGTTAATGAAGGCAAATCCGCAGCTGACGAACCTTATTTCAGAGGCGATTGGAACAGAGTGGAAGAAAGAACCGATTAAGCTGCAGGCGTTGCAAACAGTTCAATATGATGCGAGTTTCCAAGAGAAATTTGCAGAGGTAAAACAAGAGCGTAAAGAGATTTTAGCGGAGCGTATTCATAATAAAATGGGGATTACAATTGATCCAAATTCTATTTTTGACGTGCAAGTAAAAAGACTGCATGCTTACAAGCGACAATTATTAAACGTTCTTCATATTTTATATTTGTATAACCGTTTGAAAGAGGATACTAGTTTTACATTTTATCCGCGTACTTTTATTTTTGGAGCGAAAGCATCACCTGGCTATTATTATGCGAAAAAAATTATTAAATTAATTAATGAACTCGCAAGGAAAGTAAATAACGATCCGTACGTAAGCCAATATATGAAAGTTATCTTTCTAGAAAACTATCGAGTTTCTGTAGCGGAAGATATATTCCCAGCGGCGGATGTAAGTGAACAAATTTCAACTGCGAGTAAAGAAGCATCAGGAACAGGAAATATGAAATTTATGATGAATGGTGCGATTACACTCGGCACATTAGACGGAGCTAATATTGAAATAAAAGACAGGGTCGGTGATGATAACTGTTTCATTTTCGGTTTAACGGCGGAAGAGGTTCTTCATTACTATCAAAATGGTGGATATCGTGCAAGTGATTATTATCACCACAATATGCATATTAAAAAAGTAGTAGATCAGTTAACGAATGGTTTCTTTGCACAGTCGGGAGCTGAATTTGAAGCAATTTACGATTCTCTCGTTATTCAAAATGATGAATATTTCGTTTTGCGAGATTTTGGTCCATATGCGGAAAGGCAAGAAGCTGTAGGGCGTACTTATGAAAATCGAACGAAATGGCTAGAAATGTCGATTTTAAATATTGCACAATCAGGTCATTTTGCGAGCGATCGAACGATTTTGCAGTACAGTAATGAAATTTGGGGTATTGGTAATACGGTTAAACAACATTAAGTAAAAGTCCCTTTTGAAGGGACTTTTACTCATTATACAGAAGTGTGGAGAATGGCATATGAAGGGTATGTATGAACAAGGAGATTTAAAAACAAATAGATTAATTTTAACGAAGATACACGGTGCGCATGCAGCTGATTTATTTGAAGTATATTCTAATTCGGAAACAGCTACATATGTACCGAGGGAAGTACATAAAACGAAAGAGGAAACTCATCGTTTATTAGAAAATATGTTTACAACGATACGAGATGGTAAGGCTCTTATATGGTCTATTATGCTGAATGATAACCAAAAGGTAATTGGAACATGTGGAATAAGGCTTATGCCACATAATAGTGCATCGATTGGAGCTGTAATTAGCCCAACATATTGGGGGAAAGGAGTTATTGTTGAAGCGTTAGAACAAGTTATAAAAGTTGGTTTTCAAGAATTAAATTTGAATCGTATTGAAGGGAGATGTAGTGTGAAAAATGTAGCTTCTGAACGTGTGATGCAAAAATTAAAAATGGTATATGAAGGTACATTGAGGCAAAATGTAAAAATGAATAATACGTACAGTGATTCTAAAGTGTATTCGCTTTTAAAACAGGAATACGATTGCTTCGCAAAGTAAACCGAGCTAAATGAGACTAAGCTCGGTTTACTTATTTTGCTTAAGAAAGAAATGGGATAGCGGTATAGATTATGCCTGTTCCACCATATTCTCCTGTCGCAAAGTATGAAAATGTAAAGAAACCTGTAACCGAAAAAATTACAATGAGAAAAAGTGCAAAGATAAACTTTAACATGTAAGGTCCCCTCATCCAAAAGTAAATTCATATATTATTATAGTATACGAATGTATAATTTCCAATTGTTTACTGGTTAAAAATGAGAAGTCAGACATGTTTTGTATGTTGTCATGGAATGATTATTCGTAATAGATTTTGTATTTTTTGTAAATGTCATATTGTGATGAACGTGGGCATATTCCCAATCACGATCATTAAAATTTATGTTTCGCGGAGGGAGAAGTGGAACGACATCGAATAAATTTACAAAACGAAAGCTACTAGCTACTTGTAGTTTATAATAATTTCGAAAAGCGATATCTCCTACTTTTGGAGAAGCGAATGTATAAAGGCCATACTGTGCGAAGGCAGTATTGATACGTGCATCTAATATGTGTAATGTAGCAAGCGCACCACCTAAACTATGTCCGGTAGCTAGTAGTTTTTTATGGGCTGGCAATGATACGAGCATATCCATAATAGAATCTCGGCAAGATTCATAAATAGAAAGAAAGCCGTTATGGACATTTCCGCTGTTTAAAGCATATGGGTATGGCTTTTGGTTGACGAGTGAATCGATAATCCAGTCTGTATCTGTTTGTGTGCCCCGAAAAGCTACAATAATTGTATCCTCAGATTCTAATATGAATCCAAACCATTCTGTCATTTGAATGGTTTTTCCTTGAAAACCTTGTACATATTGAAAACCATCTGGTATTTCAAAAATCCCATTTTGTTTATATTGTTCATACGTTAACTCACAACAAGAAGCTAACAATATGGCAGTGTCTTTATCAAAGGATAAAGGAGTACGCATTAAGGAAGCCCTCCTTAAGAAAAGGTATGGTTAAATATATGCAGTGAGGGACTTGATTCATTCTTTTTGAGGGTTTTGAAAATGAGGATGGAACATTTAGTTATATGAGGGGGAGGGGAAGCGTAGTCCACCTAAATAAAAAGCGCCCCATAAGGGCACTTTTACTCTTTTCCATCTAATAAACGACCAAGTCCACCTAAAACACTGCCTTCACCGGTGCTTTGAGCTGCTGGACTCGTAAGGCGTGCTGCTAAGCGGCTAAGTGTTAAGGACTGAATCCAAACCGTTCCAGGACCTTCTAGCGTTGCGAAGAATAAACCTTCACCGCCAAATAGAGCTGTTTTTACTTTTCCTACAAATTCAATATCATAGTTAACGTCTTTTGTCATGGCAACGAGACAACCTGTATCAATGCGAAGTTTCTCGCCGGGTTTTAATTCGCGCTTATATACAGTTCCGCCTGCATGCATGAAAGCTAGACCATCACCTTCAAGTTTCTGCATGATGAAACCTTCACCACCAAAGAAACCAGTTCCTATTTTTTTAGTAAACTCAATTCCGATAGAAACACCTTTTGCAGCACAAAGAAACGCATCTTTTTGGCAAACTATTTTCCCTTGATATTCTGTTAAATCAACAGGAACAATTTTACCAGGATAAGGAGCAGCAAATGAGACGTGGCGTTTGCCGTGACCTGTATTTGTAAATACAGTCATAAACATGCTTTCACCTGTAACAAGACGCTTACCAGCCCCCATTAATTTTCCGAATAGACCGTTAGATGGTCCAGAACCATCACCGAAAATTGTCTCCATTTCGATGTAGTCTTCCATCATCATCATTGCCCCAGCTTCTGCGATAACACTCTCTTCTGGATCTAATTCAATTTCAACGAACTGCATATCGTCACCGTATAACTTATATTCGATTTCATGTGCCTTCATTTTTTTCACCTCATATGTAATATATATTTATATTGTACAGAATTTAATAGTATTAGAATACTCTAGTTTTGTTAATTTTCAAATAAAATAAGGAGATGGAAATTCAACATTATATTAAAATTATAAAAAAATGATGGAATGAAAGTGTTCTCATTTGACGTTTTTCATATAGCGTGATATAGTGAAAGCACTATTGAGCTACATAATGTGGTACGGAAATAAAGCACGTTGTATTAAAGGCTGTAAGCTTGTTATACATTCATGTCCTTTATATCCACCTTTTCATGTGGATTCATAGTTTCATTTTTATTTAGGAGGTACATGACATGCAAACAGGTAAAGTTAAATGGTTTAACGGCGAAAAAGGTTTTGGCTTCATCGAAGTTGAAGGCGGAGAAGACGTATTCGTACATTTCTCAGCTATCCAAGGCGAAGGCTTCAAAACTTTAGAAGAAGGTCAAGAAGTTTCTTTCGAAATCGTTGAAGGAAACCGCGGACCACAAGCAGCTAACGTTACAAAAAACTAATTAGCTAGCGATAAAAAGCATTCCGAATTTCGGAATGCTTTTTTTTATCCCGTAAACGTCCGAAGGGTGTGGGCTAATAATTAGTGAGGGATGGTCCCCACACTAATTAAAGTTTCACTTTACTCTTTGGAACTAGATTCATTTGAAGATAATTCGCCTTTGAAGGTACGCTCTTCAAAGTCATCAAGCATTTGTTCATACTCTTCATGTTCTTCTGTGGCGAAAACTTGTGGGTTTTTTCCATACATATCTGTACCGATAAAGTTTTCGAAATCCTCTACATATCCAACATTCTCTTCACTATTTACATACATACCATTATAATTTTTTGAATCTTGTCTTTCTAAATCAGACGGTGTTTCAGACGTTCCATAATTTGCGACATCTTGCCACGCATCTTCTGCATCGTACTCAACAGAATGATCTTCATCGTGCTTATGGAAAGAAGGAGCCAATACTTCTTCTTCAACTGGACGGGTCTCCATATTTAATTTATTTGTCGCGTGCTGTATGCATGTTGTAGCAGTCGGCATTGCTTCTAATCTTTCAAATGGAATTTCCACGCCAGACACTTCACAAATACCGTACGTACCTGCTTCTATTTTTTGCAAGGCATGTTTCGTATCCTCTAGCTGTTTATGCCAAAGCTCAATAAGCCCGAAATCTTTTTCACGTTCATATAGCTCTGTAGCCATATCACCTGGATGGTTATCATAGCTAGACAATTCTCCGACGGAATCGCGTTCAGAGGCACGATTTTCATTTTCATGCGTTTGTATTGTTTGCTCTAGTTCTTGTTTTTGTTTTTCTAAAACGGATTTAAATTGATTTACTTGTTGTGGAGTTAACATTGTCATCCACCTTCCTACAATTCAGTTTCTTTACATAGTATGAGCGTTGAGAGTAGGAATTATGAGCTGAAATTGGTATATGAAAAAGGAGCCGCATTAGCAGCTCCTTTTAAAGGAAATATCCAAGCAATAATCCGATTCCCATGAGGAGACCGAAGATTGTATTTGTTTTTGCAGTTGCAATCATCGCAGGTACCATTTCCATTGGGATACTTTTGCCGATAAAGCCTTTCGTCGCTTTAAATGCTTTCGGTGCACTTAAAAATACGATAAGCATCCATGGTGATACGATGCCCACGATAATTAAAGCAATTGTCCAAATGTAGGAAACGATGAACATAGAAGCAAGTACACCAACGGCTCTTTCACGTCCAACGAGAATTGCCAACGTTTTACGACCGTTTTCTTTATCGCCATCTAAGTCACGAATGTTATTGGCTAGTAAAATGGCACCAATTAAAATGGAGCTTGGAATCGATAGTAAAATGACTTCTGATGTTACAGTTCCAGTTTGAATAAAGAATGAAATCCCAATAATAATGACACCCATAAATAATCCGGCTGTTAACTCTCCAAATGGTGTATAGGCAATTGGAAGTGGACCGCCTGTATAAAGGTAAGCAACGGCCATACAAACAAGACCGATTGCAGCAAGCCACCAGCTAGAATTCATACAAATATAAACACCTAATAGTATTGCGATGCCGAAAAATCCAAATGCTAAGTTAAGTACTGTTTTTGGCTGAATGCCATCGCGAACGATAGCGCCGCCGATACCAACTGAACCTTCGTGATCAAGTCCTCTTTTATAATCAAAGTATTCATTAAACATGTTTGTTGCTGCCTGAATGAGAAGACAAGCAAGAAGCATTATAAGGAAAAGAGGGAGATGTATTTGATTTATACCTCCGACCTGCATTGCATAGGCTGTTCCGATGAAAACAGGAACGAAAGCTGCTGTTAATGTATGGGGACGTAGTAAACTCCACCAAATGCGCCAGCCTGTTTGCTTACTTGGCTTTGGCGCCGTAGGAGAGGAATTCGTTTCGACGTTCATTTCCATGTTGAATCCTCCTTTTGTCACATATTGTACACAACTAAGTGTAGAAAAAGCATCATTTAGTGTCAACGTTTATTTTCTAGGAAGAGAAGGTGAATTTCTCAGAAATGCTAAACGTTGACAGGCCTTTCGTTTGAGGTGTATCTTAAAATCAAGCGTAATTATGACTATTTTTCGCCCATAGGGGGGAGACAATTGTGATTCAAACGAAACAAATAGGCTTGCAAGAAGTTCTTAGTGCGGCCATTAAGCGTGCAACTGACGAAAAAATATTGGTGAGCTTTGTAAAACAAATAGACTGGATGGATCCTCTTCTGTTTTATGCAGCAGGAAAAAGGATTGCATTCGAAAATAGATGTTATTTTGCAGACCCAGCTCAGCATGTAATATTTGCTGGAATTGGCTCTGTTTTCACTATAGCAACTGCTTCTCACAAACGCTTTCAAACGGCTCGTGACGAGTGGGATAAAGTAAAAGAGAACGCATTTGTACAAAGAGAAAAATACGAATTTGGAACAGGTCCTCTTTTATTTGGTGGATTTTCATTTGACCAAGAAAAAGAGAAAACGGACTTATGGAAAGAATTTGATGATACGACATTTTCACTACCGGCATTTTTATTAACTGTAAAAAATGAAAAAGCATGGTTAACAATGAATACATTCGTTTCAGCAACGGATTGTGCAGAAACTCTTTATAACGAAATTGTTTCTTTAGAAGAGAAAATTTTTGGGGAGAGTAAATGTGCACTAGAAGGATCGAAATTAACAGTTACATCTAAAGTAGAAGTGAATCCGAAAGGCTGGATGAAGGCCATTGAGAAAGTGCAAGATGAGATGAAGCAGGGGAACGTGCAGAAGGTTGTATTAGCGAGGGAGCTAAAAGTAGAGATGAATCATCATATTGATTCTGCTCTTGTTTTAGAAGCGCTTCGCATTGGGCAACCGGATTGTTACGTATTTTCTTTTGATTATAAAGGAGCATGCTTCTTAGGAGCGACGCCAGAGAGATTAATTCGCAAAGAAGATGAGAAGTTTACTTCGATGTGTCTTGCTGGTTCAACTGGTCATGGTCAATCTATAGAAGAAAGTAAGCGAAATAGTAATGCGCTTCTTCATGATGAAAAGAATTTAGCTGAGCACGGTTATGTTGTGAACATGATCAGGTCGGTATTAAATGAACACTGCGAATCCGTTAATATTCCGGAAAGCCCGGGCTTATTAACAACGAAAAACTTAATTCATTTATATACACCTGTAGAGGCAAAAGGCGATGCGAGTCTTTTAACAATGGTAGAAGAATTACATCCAACACCAGCTCTTGGCGGGACACCTCGTTTGGAAGCGATGAAACTGATTCGTGATGTTGAATTGTTAGATAGAGGATTATATGGTGCACCGATTGGCTGGATAGATGATGAAGGAAATGGTGAATTTGCGGTTGCACTTCGCTGCGGATTATTAAACGGCGAGAAAGCATCCTTATTTGCCGGTTGCGGGATTGTAATTGATTCAGTACCGCAGCTTGAATATGAAGAAACAAGTTTGAAGTTTAGACCGATGCTTGGTGCTTTGGAGGAATTAATGAAATGAACAATCATATAGAAGCATTATCATATTATTTAGGCGCGTTCGTGGATGAACTGACGCGTCTAAATGTATGTGATGTTGTCATTAGTCCAGGCTCACGGTCAACGCCGATAGCTCTACTAATGGAACAACATGAAGGAATGAACACATATTTACATGTAGATGAAAGATCCGCAGGATTTTTTGCGCTCGGTATCGCAAAAGCGAAAAAACGTCCTGTTGCATTATTATGTACGTCAGGAACGGCAGCAGCGAACTATTATCCAGCTGTATGTGAAGCTTTTCATTCACGAGTGCCGCTTATCGTTTTAACAGCGGATAGACCGCATGAATTAAGAGATGTCGGTGCACCGCAAGCAATGAATCAATTTAATTTATACGGTACGTTTGTGAAGCAATTTACAGAAATGGCACTTCCAGAAGCGAGTGAAGCGATGTATCATTATGCTCGCATGACGACGCAACGCATGATAGCAAGTGCTTGTTTAGCGCCGCAAGGACCTGTTCATCTTAATTTTCCAGTTCGCGAACCGCTTATCCCGGACTTCTCATTAGAAAGTTTATGGGATAAAGGACGCGGGGAATATACAGGAGTAGTTCAGCAAGGGAACGTGATGATGCCGAGTGAATATGTAGACTCTCTTGTAGGGCGCCTTTCACATATGGAAAAGGGGCTTATTATTTGTGGAGATGATAGTCATTCGGAAATCGCAGCGTTTGTGGCGGAATTAGCTGAAAAAACGGGATATCCAATATTAGCGGACCCACTTTCTAATATTCGTAGTGGACATCACGATAAAACGATGGTAATCGACTGTTACGATACATTTTTACGAAATGAGCTGTTAAAGGAAACGTGGAAGCCAGAAGTTATGATTCGCTTTGGCGGTATGCCTGTTTCGAAAGCATTAACGCAGTTCATCAAAAAACAAACGAAAGCCGTTCATATCGTTGTTGATGAATCTGGGCAATGGAGAGACCCAGCTCTTGTTGCGACAGAAGTTGTCCAAGCAAGTGATATTGCATTTTGCAGTGCACTAATAGAAAAAATGCCAGTTATGAAAAAGAATGATTGGTTCGGAATGTGGAAACATATAAACGAAAAAACGAAGGGAACGCTTCGTGAAATAGAAACATATGAAACGGCATTTGAAGGGAAAGTTATTACGGATATTGTCCGTGTATTACCAGAAGGGGCAACGTTATTTGCAAGTAATAGTATGCCAATTCGTGATACAGATTCATTCTTCTTCACATCGGATAAAAATATTCAAGTGATGGCAAACCGCGGTGTAAACGGGATTGATGGAATCATTTCGACAGCTTTAGGAGCGAGCATTATTTGTGAACCGCTCGTATTAGTGATCGGTGATTTATCATTTTATCACGATTTAAACGGATTATTAGCCGCAAAATTACATGAATTAAATATAACAATTGTCGTTGTAAATAATGACGGTGGCGGTATTTTCTCATTCTTACCACAGTATGAGAAAAAGGAACATTTTGAATCGTTATTTGGAACACCGATTGGTCTTGACTATGAGCATGTTGTCAACATGTACGGTGGTTCATTTAGCCGTGTAAATGGTTGGGAGCAATTCCGCGAAGAGGTACAAAAAGGAACAAGGGCGGAAGGTTTACACGTTGTAGAAATTTGTACGAACCGTGATGAAAACTTAACATCACACCGCAAATTATGGGCGAAAACACAGGACGTAATTACTACATCGTTGCAAGGTGAATCAAAATGAACGTAACGCTGCAAGGTGTATCGTATGAATATGAAGTAGTCGGAAGCGGGGAACCACTTCTACTTCTTCATGGTTTTACGGGAAGCATGGAAACGTGGCGTTCTTTCGTTCCTTCTTGGAGCGAGCAATTTCAAGTCATTTTAGTAGACATTGTTGGGCATGGGAAAACAGAAAGTCCTGAAGATGTGACGCATTATGATATTCGAAATGCGGCATTGCAAATGAAAGAGCTACTAGACTATCTTCATATTGAAAAAGCGCACATACTCGGCTATTCAATGGGCGGTAGACTGGCGATTACGATGGCATGCCTATATCCAGAATATGTATGTTCTCTTTTATTAGAAAATTGTACAGCTGGGCTTGAAAGTGAAGAGGATAGAAAAGAACGTTGTGAAAAAGATGAGCGACTTGCTCATAAAATTGAGCGTGAAGGCATTAAAAGCTTTGTATCAATGTGGGAAAATATTCCGCTGTTTGAAACGCAAAAAAGTTTAGCTCAAAACGTAAAAGAAGCAGTGCGAAAAGAACGACTTGCTAACAATCCGAAAGGGCTTGCAAATAGCTTGCGCGGCATGGGAACAGGGGCTCAGCCTTCATGGTGGAATGAGCTACAAAACTTAAAAATGCCTGTTCTTTTAATGAACGGTGAGCATGATGAAAAGTTCTTTCGCATATTAAAAAATATCGAAAAATGCGTCTCTGACGCGAAATTTGTCAAAATTGATGGTGCTGGCCATGCAATTCATGTGGAACAACCTGAAAAGTTTGATACAATAGTAAAGGGATTTCTAAAAACTATGCAGTGATGCTTTTTTCACCTAAGAGGGAAGCTACACTTATAGAGGAGATCAGAAATATACAAGGAGGTAGTTGTAATGGCTATTGAATGGGTAAAAGAAGGCAATTACGAAGATATTATTTATTCAACATACAATGGTATCGCAAAGATTTCGATTAACCGCCCTGAAGTACATAACGCATTCCGTCCTAAAACGGTAATGGAGTTAATCAACGCTTTTGCACACGCTCGTGATGATGCAAATGTTGGCGTTATCATTTTAACAGGTGAAGGTGGACGTGCATTCTGTTCTGGCGGCGACCAAAAAGTTCGCGGTCATGGTGGATATGTAGGTGACGACCAAATCCCACGTCTAAACGTATTAGACTTACAACGTCTAATTCGCGCAATTCCTAAACCAGTTATCGCAATGGTAGCAGGTTATGCAATCGGTGGAGGACACGTACTTCATATCGTATGTGACTTAACAATCGCTGCAGACAACGCTGTATTCGGACAAACAGGTCCTAAAGTAGGAAGCTTTGACGGTGGATACGGAGCTGGTTACTTAGCTCGTATGGTAGGCCACAAGAAAGCTCGCGAAATTTGGTACTTATGTCGTCAATACAGCGCACAGGAAGCGCTTGATATGGGCTTAGTAAACACAGTAGTACCATTAGAAGAGCTTGAAGCAGAAACAGTACAATGGGCACAAGAAATTTTAGCAAACAGCCCAATGGCACTTCGTTTCTTAAAAGCTGCATTCAACGCAGACACAGATGGTCTAGCTGGTATTCAACAATTAGCTGGAGATGCAACGTTATTGTACTATACAACTGACGAAGCAAAAGAAGGTCGTGACGCGTTCAAAGAAAAACGCAGCCCGGACTTCGGTCAATTCCCTCGTTTCCCGTGATGAAACCAAAAGCGGAGCCGACTGTTTAGCCTCGTAGGCTAAGGTTCTTTCGCACAGAAAGTGTTTTTTACTTTCTCGTGCGGAAGGTTCTTAGACGGAAGGGGCTAGGAGGCGCAGCTAGATGTGATCAAAAGCGAAAGCGGCTCGCTTAGAATGTGAGGGGGATGGAACTTCTGACGTAGAGGCGCCTTTTGCCTCATAGGAAGAAGTGAAGCCACCGAACATTCTAGCCGCTGTAGCTAGATGGAATCAACCGGAAACAAAACAACTAAGAGACTTGATGTCACATCAAGTCTCTTTCTTTCATGAAAGGAGAATGAATGATGGAGACGATGCCTAACTGGTTAAAGCAACGTGCGTTTTTAACACCAGAGCGTACTGCAATTGAAATAGAGGACGAAAAGGTTACTTTTATGCAGTTGCATGAAAAAGTAGTATCTGTTTGTGAACACCTCACGCACGTTGGAGTGAAGCGGGCGCAAAAAGTGGCTGTTCTGATGAAAAATGGTATGGAGATGATTACAGTTATTCACGCCCTATCTTACGTAGGTGCAGTAGCTGTGCTTTTAAATACGCGTCTTTCAAGAGAAGAGCTACTTTGGCAAATGGATGATGCTGAAGTTGTTTGTTTAGTGACGGATCAAGATTTTGAGACTACAGATGTCCCTGTATATTCATTCGCTGAAGTGATGAATGGATCGAAGGCGGAAGCATCTATACAGGAAGAATTCTCTTTAGAAGAAGCGATGACAATTATTTATACGTCTGGGACGACAGGGAAGCCGAAAGGCGTTATTTTAACGTACGGTAATCATTGGGCAAGCGCAGTCGGTTCTGCGCTTAATTTAGGGCTTCGTGATGATGATTGCTGGTTAGCTTGTATGCCGATGTTCCACGTTGGCGGGCTATCTCTGTTAATGAAAAATATTATGTACGGTATGCGCATTTTACTCGTTCCGAAATATGATGCTAATTTTATTCATGAAGCACTTCAAACGAGAGGCGTTACGATTATTTCTGTCGTTTCTAAAATGTTAACAGATCTTTTAGAACGACTTGGAGAAGGGATATATCCCTCTTCTTTACGATGCATGTTACTAGGCGGAGGGCCAGCGCCGAAACCGTTATTAGAAACGTGTGTAGAAAAAAGAATTCCTGTGTATCAAACGTACGGTATGACAGAAACGTCTTCGCAAATTTGTACGTTATCAGCAGATTACATGTTAACGAAAGTAGGATCAGCTGGAAAACCACTATTCCAATGTCAGCTTCGTATTGAAAAAGACGGCGCAGTAGTGCCTCCACATGCTGAAGGAGAGATTGTTGTAAAAGGACCGAACGTAACAGGTGGCTATTTTAACCGTGAAGATGCGACGCGTGAAACAATTCAAAATGGCTGGCTTCATACTGGTGACCTCGGTTATTTAGATGAAGAAGGATTTTTATACGTATTAGACCGCCGCAGTGATTTAATTATTTCTGGGGGAGAAAATATATATCCAGCTCAAATTGAAGAAGTGTTACTCTCTCATCCTGCAGTAGCAGAAGCCGGTGTTGTCGGTATGGCTGACGAAAGTTGGGGACAAGTGCCAGCTGCTTTTGTTGTAAAAAGCGGAGAGGTAACAGAAGAAGAAATTCTTCATTTTTGCGAGGAGAAATTAGCGAAATATAAAGTGCCGAAGAAAGTGTGTTTCTTAGAGGAATTACCACGAAACGCTTCGAAAAAATTGTTAAGACGAGAGTTAAGACAATTAGTGGAGGAGATGTAGGTGGAGATAAAAAAAGTGACACTTTATATAACGGAAATGCCACTCGTAATCCCGTTTGCTGCAAGCTACGGAACTTACGAAAGGCGTGAGAGTATGGTCGTTGAATTAGAAGATAAAGATGGATACGTTGGTTTTGGTGAAGTCGTTGCTTTTTCTGAACCGTGGTATACGGAAGAAACGGTGAAGACAGCACTGCATGTACTTCAGGATTTTTTAATACCGGATTTATTGGAAACTGAAATCTCTCATCCGAATGAAGTGCCGAGTTTGTTCCAGCATATAAAGAGAAACCGAATGGCAAAGGCCGGAATAGAAGGGGCTGTTTGGGATTTATATGCGACGCGTCAAAAGAAACCGCTAGCGACATTGCTTGGCGGAACGAAGTCTGAAATTGAGGTCGGCGTTGTAATCGGGATCAATACGATTCCGGTTATGCTAAAACAAATCGAGAAGTACGCGGAAGAAGGATACGAGCGTTTTAAAGTGAAAATAAAGCCAGAGCATGATTACGAATTATTGAAAGAAATTCGTAAAGAGTTTCCGAATATCCCGTTAATGGCTGATGCAAATTCAGCCTATACATTAGCGGATACGGAGAGGCTGAAACGACTAGATGAATTTCAATTGCTGATGATTGAACAACCGCTAGCGGATTACGATTTTCTTGATCATGCACAGCTGCAAAAGAAAATTGAAACGCCGATTTGTTTAGATGAAAGCATCCATAGTTTAGAAGATGCGCGCGTTGCGATTACACTTGGCAGTTGCCAAATTGTTAACATTAAACCAGGACGAGTGGGCGGATTAACAGAATCTATTCAAATCCATAATTATTGTATGGAGCATAACATACCAGTTTGGTGCGGCGGTATGGTAGAGATGGGCATATCACGAGCACAAAACGTTGCGCTTGCTTCATTGCCGAACTTTACGATTCCTGGTGATATATCCGCTTCTAGTAGACATTGGGAGCAGGATATTATTTCGCCGGAAGTGATGCTTAAGGGCGGGAAAGTGATTGTACCGCAAAGTGTTGAAGCTGAGTATGAAGTAGACCGCAAGAGACTGGATGAAATCACGAAGCAGCGGATTGTGTTTGAGCGGTAAATGGAAGTTTCGTTAGGCTGTCCGCAAATAGCGAGAGGGTTTTGTCGTTAATTGTCGGTAAGTCGATATATTTCAATAATCGCTGATATAATTCGAGTTACGGTCGATATAATTGGAAAATCGCCGATATAATTCAAGTTATGGTCGATATAATTTCATTTACTAAGGCTACTCAAACGGGTAGCCTTTTTTGTATTGTACAAATTGGATAGACTAGTTTAAAATCGAGCGTATAAAGGGGGAGTAAGATGAAGCGCATTTCAATTTTGATAGCTGATGATGAGGCAGAAATTGCTGATTTAATTGAGATACATTTAAAAAAAGAAGGGTATCATGTTGTGAAAGCAGCCGATGGAGAAGAAGCGGTGCATATTATTAAAACGCAGCCAATTGACTTAGTGGTTTTAGATATTATGATGCCGAAAATGGATGGATATGAAGTGACGAGACAGATTCGCGCCAAATATCATATGCCGATTATTTTCTTAAGCGCGAAAACATCTGACTTCGATAAGGTGACAGGTCTTGTACTAGGTGCGGATGATTATATGACGAAGCCTTTCACACCAATAGAACTAGTTGCACGTGTAAATGCACAACTGCGTAGGTTTTTTACGTTAAATCAACCGAAAGTAGCGGAAAGTAAGTCTGCTTTAGAGATTGGCGGAGTCATTATTGATCCTGAGCGCCGAACGGTAAATGTATATGGAGAGCAAATTGAGTTAACACCGAAAGAATTTGACATTTTATATTTATTAGCGAGTCATCCGAAGAAAGTGTACAATGTGGAAAATATTTTTCAGCAAGTATGGGCAGATGATTATTATGAAGGTGGAAATACAGTTATGGTACATATTCGTACGTTACGGAAAAAGCTTGGGGAAGATAAAAGAAAGGATAAGTTAATAAAAACAGTGTGGGGGGTAGGTTATACTTTCAATGGCTAACATGATGAAAAGCTTTCGTTTTAAAATGATTGTCTTATTTGCGTTAAGTATGGTGCTTGCAGCAACTGTAACTTATATAATTTATAAAGGATTGCAGCTGTATTATAAAAAGATGGTTCGCTACGAAGAGCCTTTAGCGCAATTTCGATCAATGGTAAGGGAATTTGGGGACATTAACTTCTTTTTAATTTTCTTTATTCCGTTATCTATTATCTTTTTCTTCTTTTTGACAAAACCGTATTTAAAATACTTTGATGAAATTTCTAGTGGGATTCATCATCTTGCGAACGGTAACTTTACAAATAAAGTTCAAGTTTCATCAAATGATGAGTTTGGAAATATCGCGCGCGAAATAAATGTTGCGAGTGAAAAGTTAAAAGAAGCTGTGGAAAGAGGCGACTTTGCTGAAAGTAGTAAAGATCAGCTCGTTGTGAATTTAGCTCATGATTTAAGAACGCCATTAACATCCGTGTTAGGATATTTAGATTTAATTCTTAAAGATGAGAATTTGACGAAGGAACAAATTAAACATTTTTCCACGATTGCATATACGAAATCACAAAGGCTAGAAAGTTTAATTGATGAGCTATTTGAAATTACACGTATGAATTATGGCATGCTAAAGCTGGATAAAAAGCCTATTGATATAAGTGAGTTGCTTATACAGTTAGAAGAGGAATTATATCCGTTATTAGAGAAACATCATTTAGAAGCTAGATTGCATGTTGATGCTCATTTACCGATGCACGGTGATGGAAAATTGTTAGCTAGAGTATTTGAAAACTTGTTAACAAATGCTGTTCGATACGGATATGATGGACAATTTGTTGATATGAATGGGTATGTCGATAATGGAGAAGTTGTCGTGCAAGTTATGAATTACGGAGATAGCATTCCAGAAGAAGATTTACCGTATCTATTTGATATGTTTTATACAGGTGATAAAGCGAGAACCGAGAACCGTGGCGGGACAGGTCTTGGACTATTTATTGCAAAAAATATTGTCGAGCAGCATAACGGTACGATTTCTGCTGAAAGTAATGTAGTTAGAACGCTATTTGAAGTGAGATTGCCAAAAGACGAGAACGTAACAATTTAATAAAAATTTAAACTTTACCCCACTTTTTATTTTAATAGTTTTTTCTATTCTATACGTAAGTTACGTTAAGGAGGAACTAGAAATGAAAAAGTGGGTATTTATTTCTTTTTTTATAGCATGCACAATCTGTGTAGGCGTTTATATATCACCGTTATTTCAAAAGGAAATTGATGTGAAAATCGGCGGGGAAAATAGTGCAGTAAAGACTGCAAGTATGGAAAAGGTAGAGGTTACAAAAGAACAAATTTATAAAGGGGATCTACTATTAGTTAATAAAGATTACCCAGTAAAGAAAGATAGTATTAGGTCTGATATTATAAATGTAAATCATAATAGTGAATTAGTAAGAGGTTATGTAATATTTGATAGAAACCTTCGCTTATCAAAGGGTGTTGTAAAAAAGTTTTTGAACGTTGTCGATGCGGCTGGAAAAGATGGAGTACAGCATTTCCTAATGAGTAGCGGGTACCGAGATTTTCAAGAACAAAGTAAATTATATAAAGAAATGGGATTAGATTATGCACTCCCAGCAGGATACAGTGAGCATAATTTAGGATTATCACTCGATGTTGGGTCTACTCAAAAGAAAATGGAGAGGGCTCCTGAAGGTAAGTGGGTGGAAGAGAACGTATGGAAGCATGGCTTTGTATTACGCTACCCGAAAAATAAAAGTAACATTACAGGCATTCAATATGAGCCATGGCATATACGTTACGTCGGTTTACCTCATAGCGCAATTATGCAAAAAAAGAATTTTACGCTAGAGGAATATTTAGAGTTCTTAAAAGAGGAAAAAGAAATTTCAACTGAGGTGGAAGGCAAGAAATATACGGTTTCTTATTATAAAGTTTCAGAGAATATGAACGTAAATGTCCCAGTAAATAAGCAGTATGAAATTTCGGGGAACAATATGGATGGGGTTATTGTGACGGTTCAGGAATAGATAAAGAGGTTGTTCCGTTTTGGAGCAGCCTTTTCGTATATAAGAAAGGGATTGGCGTTTTTTGTCGGTAAATCGATATTCCTTGTCGAATCGTTGATATATTTTGAGTTACGATAGATATAATTGAAAAATCGTTGATATATTGTAAGTTATGATAGATATATTCGAAAAATCGTTGATATAATTTCCTGTACTATCGCATTTTGAGGAGCATCTTTTTATTTGCTTTTAAACATTATAACGTTATATTTACTTCTTCCTTTTTTTGTGCTACTCTAAACGTGTGAAAGAGATAAAGAAAAATGAAATTTTAATGTAAGCGTATTCTTATGGCTTCTTATAGAAAAGGGTGGAAGTACAATGACAGAACGATTCGTACTACGTAATGTGAAACGTGTGAACGGGGAAGAGATTGACATTGTAATTGAAAATAATAAAATCGCACAGGTGACGAAAGCTGGTGCTGGCGAAGGTGGAAAGGTTCTTGATTACTCTGGTACTTACGTATCAAGTGGCTGGATTGATTTGCACGTTCACGCTTTTCCAGAGTTTGATCCGTATGGCGATGAGGTGGATGAAATTGGCGTTAAGCAAGGGGTAACGACAATTGTTGATGCAGGTAGCTGCGGAGCTGATCGCATTGCAGATTTAGTAAAAAGTAGAGAGCAGGCAAAAACGAATTTATTTGCCTTTTTAAATATTTCTCGCATCGGTTTAAAACGAATTGATGAATTATCCAATATGGAATGGATAGATAAAGAGAAAGTAATAGAAGCAGTAGAAAAGTATAAAGATGTAATCGTTGGGTTAAAGGCGAGAATGAGTAAAAGTGTCGTTTGTGATAGTGGAATTGAACCACTTCATATAGCGCGTGATTTATCCCGTGAAACATCATTGCCAATTATGGTACATATCGGTTCAGCGCCTCCTCGCATTGAGGAAGTTGTACCTCTTTTAGAAAAAGATGATGTCATTACACATTATTTAAACGGGAAAGAAAATAATTTATTTGATGAAGAAGGCAAACCGCTACCTGTGTTACTAGATGCAGTGAATCGCGGCGTACATTTAGATGTTGGTCATGGTAATGCTAGTTTTTCTTTTAAAGTAGCAGAAGCGGCGAAGCGTTACGGTATTGCGCTTAATACAATTAGTACAGATATTTACCGGAAGAACCGTATACACGGTCCAGTGTATAGTATGGCTCACGTTCTTTCGAAATTCCTTTACTTTGGTTATCCGCTAGAAGAAGTGATTGATGCGGTTACGAAACATGCAGCAGAGTGGCTTAAGAAACCTGAGCTTGGCCGCATTCAAGAAGGCGATATTGCAAATTTAACTTTATTTACAGTGAAAGATGAGAAGGTTACGTTAATTGATTCAGAAGGGGATCAGCGCATTGCTGAAAAAAGGATTGATACGAAAGGGGTTGTAATCAATGGGTCATTCATTGAATGCTAAGTACGGATTAAAAAGAGTAATTAATGCGAGCGGTAGAATGAGTATTTTAGGTGTATCCGCTCCGGCAAATACAGTTATGGATGCGATGAAACATGGTGGACAAAATTATGTGGAAATTGCTGATTTAGTAGATAAAGCAGGAGACCATATTGCGAGAATTCTAGAGTCAGAGGCAGCGATTGTTGTGAACTCAGCATCGAGCGGAATTGCGCTTTCTATCGCGGGTATCGTTACAGAAGGAAATCGCCGTAAAAGTGAAAGACTTCATCAAGAGGTCATCGCGAAAAACGAAGTGATTATGTTAAAAGGTCATAACGTTCAATACGGTGCTCCTGTTGAAACGATGATTTACTTAGGCGGCGGTAAACTTGTAGAAGTTGGCTATGCAAATGAAGGGAAAGCAGAGCATATTGAAGATGCGATTGGTGAAAATACAGCGGCGATTCTTTATGTGAAATCCCATCATGCAGTACAAAAAAATATGATTTCTGTTGAAGAAGCATGGGAAGTTGCGCAGCGAAATAACATCCCGCTTATCGTCGATGCGGCAGCTGAAGAAGACATTCAAAAATATGTGAAGTATTCAGACCTTGCCATTTATAGTGGTTCAAAGGCGATTGAAGGGCCTACTTCTGGTATTGTGGGCGGTAAAAGAAAGTATATTGAGTGGCTGAAAGTGCAATTACATTGCATCGGAAGAAGTATGAAGGTTGGGAAAGAAACAACATTTGGCTTACTTCAAGCGCTTGATGAGTACGGAGTAAAAGAAGATAAGAGCGAGCAAGAAAAAGAATTGTTACAAGTACTTATACCGCTAAAAGAATTAAACGGCGTAAATGTAACGATCGTTCAAGATGAAGCCGGAAGAGCAATCTTTAGAGCTCGTATTCATATTAACGAGACACAATTAAATAAATCAGCAAAAGATGTTGTGACAGCATTACGCGAAGGGGAAATTGCCATTTATACACGTGATTACGGAGTAAGACAAGGATTCTTTGATATCGATCCACGTCCACTTCAAGGTGATGACATACATGTGATTGAAGAAAAAATGAGAGAAATTGTAGGGGGAAACTAAAATGACAAACATTCAAAAACGTTTTTATAAAGGCCGCGTAGCATTAAATGTATTGGCAAACAATATAGAAAATGCGAAAGATATTTTTGAAGCAGCAGAAGGTTATGTAGTAGTGGGAGTGTTATCAAAAGACTACCCAACAGTAGAAGAAGCAGTTACGGCGATGAAAGCATACGGAAAAGAAATTGAGGATGCTGTATCAATTGGACTAGGAGCAGGAGATAATCGCCAAGCGGCAGTTGTGGCTGAAATTGCGAAGCATTATCCTGGTAGCCATATTAACCAAGTGTTCCCTTCAGTTGGAGCGACACGTGCAAATCTCAGCGGAAAAGATAGCTGGATTAATAGTTTAGTATCACCAACAGGAAAAGTAGGGTACGTAAATATTTCTACTGGTCCAATTAGTGCAGCTGGGGAAGAAAAAGCAATCGTTCCAATTAAAACAGCGATCGCACTTGTACGTGATATGGGCGGAAATTCATTGAAGTACTTCCCAATGAAAGGGCTAGCTCACGAAGAAGAATATCGTGCAGTCGCGAAAGCTTGTGCGGAAGAAGGATTCGCATTAGAGCCAACAGGCGGAATTGATAAAGAAAACTTTGAAACAATTGTACGCATTGCGCTTGAAGCAAATGTAGAGCAAGTTATCCCGCACGTGTACTCTTCTATTATTAATAAAGAAACTGGTAACACGAAAGTAGAAGATGTGCGTGAATTATTAGCAGTCGTGAAGAAGCTAGTTGATCAATATGCGTAAGAAAATTGCAGCGTTCGGCGAAGTAATGATGCGCCTGCAAGTACCTGGATATGAATTGTTGTCGCAAGCTAACACGCTAAATTACTCATTTTCAGGTACAGGTGTGAACGTTGCAGCGGCACTTTCTCATTTAGGGCATGAAGGGCTTCTTATTTCAACTTTACCGGAAAATTCGGTTGGAGATGCAGCTGTATCTTACATTCAAAAGTTAGGGATTCAAACTTCTCTTGTTTCAAGAGGCGGTAAATATGTAGGTATGTATTTTTTAGAAAATGGATTCGGTGCACGTGCAAGCCGCGTTACGTATTCGAATCGACTAGAAAGTAGCTTCAATACGGCGTCTGAAGAGATGTACCAATTTGAAGAAATTGCTAAGGAAATTGATATCGTTCATTTTTGCGGTATTACACTTGCGATGAATGATACGGTGCGCCATCATATGAAGTCTTTAGCGAGAGCAGTTAAAGAAAACGGAGGAGCCGTCGTTTTTGATTGTAATTATCGTCCATCACTTTGGGGAGAAGACGGATATGAACAGGCAAAACCGCATTATGAAGAAATGCTAGGACTTGCTGATATCGTTATGATGAACGAAAAAGATGCGATGTTTGTTTTAGGAATGAAAACAGAAGAAACGGAGCGAGAGGCACAACTTGTTGATCTTATTCCAAAGGTAGCTGAAACGTATCATATTGCTACAATCGCTGGTACACATCGCTCTATTAACGGTGATAATACACATTCACTGTGCGGGTTTATATGTAAAGATGGAACGTTCACTTTTGCAAAAACACTTACGTTTTCTGTATATGATAGAATAGGTGCTGGAGATGCTTATACGAGCGGGATTATTCATGGCGAGATAGAAGAGTTTGCACCAGAGAAAGCTGTTTCATTTGCGTCAGCAGCTGGCATGCTTGCACATACAATCGTCGGTGATACGCCAATGTCATCAGAGAAGGATATACTTCGGGCAATGACGGCATCAGTAGGTGATGTAGAAAGGTAGTGGGTGTAACGGTGAACGTAACGAGAAAAAAAGGACCATTATATTTACAAATAAAAAATATTATTCGTGATCGAATATTGCATGGTGTATATGCGATTCATACGAATATTCCTTCAGAACCACAATTAGAGGAAGAGTTCAAAGTGAGTAAAATTACAGTACGTAATGCGATTAAAGAACTCGCTCAAGAAGGATATTTGGAAAAGAAAAGCGGTAAAGGAACGAAAGTCATCCGTAATACTTCTGCGACAAAACTGTCAAAGGGTAAGAAATTTACTGAAGTGTTAGTGGAAGAAGGATATAAAGTACAAAAGAAATTGCTAAAGGCAGAAGTCGTTCATAATGAAGAAGGAACAGTGCCATTTCGCTTATTCGGTAAAGAGAGTTTTCGTATTGAACGTTTATATACGTTAAATGATGCGCCATATATTCATTATACGCACTATTTCTCAGCGAAAATGGCAAGTACAGACTTATCGGACTTTGATTTACAATCACTTTATGATTTAGTCGAAGACCGAGGTATACATTTAGAAAACTTCAGAGATGAATTCGCAGTTGGACTTGCGCCCAGTTTCGTTGCAGAATCGTTAGGTGAAAAAGAGGGGACAGCGTTATTAAAACGTATGCGCTATTCTTACGATGAAGTTGGCGAAGTAATTGAATATAGCGAAGGCTACTACAATACAGAAATGCAGCATTATGTAGTGAATTATGACGTATAAAAAAGAGGGGATTTTCCCTCTTTTTTTATAAAAGTAAGGGGAATGAGAGATGGATATATACTTATTAATCGTCACGTTACTTGCGATCGCAATTGTCATTTTAGGGGTATCATGGTGGAAATGGCATGCATTTATTAGTTTAACAGTTGCTAGTTTATTTTTAGCTATTATGTCTGGACTGAACTTAACGAAAATAGTGGCTGCCTATGAAACTGGTGTTGGTAGTGTATTAGGGCATTTAGTTGGCATTTTGGCTCTCGGAACTATCTTAGGGAAAATGATGTCTGATTCAGGGGCAGGCATGCAAGTTGCAGATTTCTTTATTCGATTTTTCGGCGTAAAAAAATTACCTTGGGCTATGTTATCTGCAGGGTTTGTTATAGGGATTCCAGTCTTTTTTGAAGTGGGGATCGTCATTTTATTACCACTTGTTATTTCCATTCGAAAAACGACGAAGCAAAATATATTGTTAATTGCGTTACCTGTTATTGCTGGATTATCGATTGTGCATGGGCTAGTGCCTCCGCATCCAGGTGCGATGACTGCAATCGGGATTTATAATGCAAACTTAGGAAAAGTACTTTTATATTCATTAATTATCGCGTTACCAACAGCCATCATCGCAGGGCCGATATTTGCGAAGTGGGTACATAAGAGGGTTATACCTGAAAATGAACCGGAGCTTGTTCGAGTTACGACTGTATCAACCGATTTACCAAGTCGTAAAGTTTCGTTTTTTATTATTTTACTGCCAGTCGTGTTAATGATTTTATCAGTAGTTGCACCGTATATTTCTTTACCAATAAAAATAACTGAATTTTTAGTCTTTATAGGAAGTCCAGTAATCGCTTTACTTATTTCATGTTTTGCAGCATTTTATTTACTTGGCATCAAACAAGGAATTAATAAAAAGATGATAAAAAGATTAACAGATGAAAGTTTACTACCTGTAGGCTCAATTATTTTAATAATTGGTGCAGGTGGTGGGTTTAAACAAATATTAATTGAAAGTGGAGTTGGAACGGCGATTGCGCAAATGGCAGAACATATATCGTTATCACCAATCGTCTTAGCTTTCATGGTAGCTGGATTAATTCGAATAGCGACCGGATCAGCTACAGTAGCATTAACGACAGCAGCAGGAATTGTTTCACCAGTTATTCAGCATATGTCTGGTGTAAATTTAGAATTGCTCGTTATAGCAACCGGTGCAGGATCATTAATGTTTTCTCACGTAAATGATGCAGGCTTCTGGCTTGTAAAAGAGTATTTAGGTTTGACGGTGAAGGAAACGTTTAAAACGTGGACGGTGCTGGAAACATTGTTATCATTTATTGCATTCGGTTTTGCCCTTGTGTTGAATATGTTTCTTTAGGAGAGGAGATCAGATTTAAACGAATAAAACCTACAGAGGAAATGTAATTTCTCTGTAGGTTTTATTCGTTTTTTGTGCTTTCTACTACTTAATGGAACGTACATACTGATCTTCTCCATCGTCTTTGACAAAGACTCCTAGCTCATTCAAATCTTTGCGTAAATGCTTCTTTTTTTTCGAGTTTCCTTCTCGAAGAGCATTTCGTCTTTCATACAAAATAGTATTTATGCTTTTATTAAATCGCTCATCCTCTAATTTCCATAAGCTATACTCATGTTTATAAGGATCTTGTTCCACCCAGGGGAAGCCGTGCATTACGAAAGTATCTTTAATTTTGCTTGGGTTAATGTCAGATGTTTCACGTAACCATTCTCGGTCTTCTTGATCAATGATAATCACTTGACGCTTATCTACAAAAACGGCTTTTACATTTGACCTGGTGATTTGTTTCTTGTGATCGTCCTTATTCACGTGAATGCTTTCCGAAGTAATGTTCATTTTTAAAGCGTCACTATAAATAATTAAAGAAAATAAAATCCCTGCAATAGTGCCAATTAACATGAGGATAATTGGAAGCCAAAAAGGGTTAATAGAATTTAAAAGTTCTATAATTTTTGAGTCAGAAAAAAGAGGAATCTTTTTTATAATCTCTATTAATTTAGGTGAAAAATATCCAATAACGCCTAAAAGGATTGGACTTACTATAGCAAGTAATTTTTCTAAAAAACCTAATCCAATGACAGATACCTTTTTCATTTGTAGTTCATCCTTTCTTAATATATATTTTTTCAAAATCAGGGCATTTAAATAGTGAGTTTCTTCACCATTTTTATGAGCTCATCTGAGTAATTTTCTATAGATATCGATGAATTCGCCTTTAGCATTCTTTCTTCGATTGCTCCTAAAATAAATGAAGCCAATGTGTCAATTCGGAAAGAGTTAGAAAACACTCCATTTTGTTGACCAGTCTTCAAAATATCTAATAACATCGTTCTAAGAGCATCATCTTCTTCGTCGTCTTCGATTCTGTAATAAGGAACATTCTCTTCATTTCTTGCATTAAAGACAATCTCAATTAAGGCAATATTATTTTTGTAATGAGTTTCTTGATAAGCCAAATGTGCTTCAATAAAAGCCTCTAGTTTGTTTATTTCAGATTGGGCTAATAGTACTCGATTGCTAATAAATTCATGTTGTTTCTCAACTAAAAATTGTAATGTTCGATTCATAAGATAAAGCTTATCGTTAAAATGATAAGAAATAAGTCCAGTGCTAATCTTAGCTTTTTTTGCTACCTTCGTTAAGCTTAAGTTGTTATATCCAACCTCTTCTAATGTATCGATACATGCAAGAATAATTTGTTCACGTCTAGCCTCTGCAATAAAAGAATCAGTCATGCTATTCAACTCCTGATTTATATAATTTGAATGTATAATTAAAAAATTGATTGATCATTCAATTAAATATTAGTAAGAAATTATTAGTATGTCAAATGTTTTTATACCTACATCTTGATAAGGCTAATTCATTTTTTAATGAGGCTCATTTTCTGAAACAAGCCCGTTTTTAAGTAAGCCAAGCTTCCTATTCGCCCTGAAAACATACTATAAATGGAATCCCCTCATTTAGAGCAAGGTGAACTTGTTATGAATGATACTAAAGGAGGAATAGAGTAATGAGCGAAAAGTGTGAACACAGACATGATGATTGTAACCGCAGACATGGGTGCGGCGGCGGTTTTGCGCTTCTAATCGTATTGTTTATTTTATTAATTATCATCGGTGCTAGCTGCTTCGGCGGAGGCGGCGGTTGTGGTTATGGTGGTTACGGCGGTTATGCAGGCGGCTATGGTGGATATTGCTGCTAATTAAAAACTATTGAAAATGGCCTTGTGCGTATTGCACAAGGCCATTTTATTCACGTTTTAATATGTTGTGATAATTTATTAATGTACAGAGAACGGATTAAGAAGAAGAAAATGATCTCGATAATCCCGAAAAAGGTGAGTACAATACATGTCTCTTTTAGTAATGAAAAAGAAAACATACTTTGTAAAAACTTAACAGCAAATAACGTGTGAACACCAGCAACGATGTAAGGAACGAAAAATAAAATTCCTAATTGAATCGTTGCAGAGCGAAACATTTCTGATTCAGTTAAGCCAAGCTTTGTAATCGTAATGTATTTTTGTTTTTCATTCGTTAAGTCGTTATACATACGGAAGTATAAAACACTAGCCGCACCGATAAAGAAAATAAAGCCGAGAAATGCCCAAATAAAGAACTGAGCAACCGCATTTCCTTTACTATGAACGAGTTCATCCGTAGCTGTATAAATATGAAATGGTTTAATGAAATCTTCTTCATCCTTATGTGCTTCATACAAGGTTTCTGCATCATGATCTAAGCTTTTTAATATATTTTTTGTTGGGACAATTGCATTTTCCCAATTTTCCACGAAGTAGTTATAAACTGTAATTGTTTCAATATGAGGAATCATATTTTCAATTACTTCATCTTGCATCACAATTAAGTGAGGTAATGCAAAGGGAGGCTCAATTCCTCTATTAATAAAACCTTTAATTTGAAATTCTTTTTTATTAGAGCCAAGTGTAATCGTGTCCTGCTTCGCAAATGGGTTAGACACGAGATTTAATAACGCTGGTGAATAGCGAGAAATATTATAAACTTGTGTAGAATCAAGAGTGATTTCTGGTCTGTTTAATTGCTTTGCTATTGCGTTATAATCACTCATTTTCATAATGGAAATTGATTCTTTTGAAGCTGTATCTTTTAAAACGGTAAACTTATATTTGTCATATTGAAAATTAGCATTTGTAAGTTCAGTTTCAATCGTAGTAATATGCTTTTGTTCAAATGCATTAACACCTTCTGATGTATAGGTGAATGGTATTGGATATCGTTCTAGTATGGATGCTTTCGTATGATTGTTTGCAGCAAATAACCCGATAATAATTGTAAATGCAAGTGCAGATAGCATAGAAACGATAAAGAGTACATTAATATTACTGCGGGTACGAGAAACTAAATCTGAAATCCATAACATATTTATTTGTTTCAAATAAAACTTTCTTCGTTTCTTTAAAATATAGATAAAGAGAAGAAATGTTTGTGAAAAAAACAAATACGTCCCAACTACTACGAGCGGTAAAATAGATAGCATAATTAAGAATACAGACCCATTTTGTGCATTTTTTTCCGTTATGTAGCCTTGCGGATAACCGGCAATATAATAGCATAGTCCTAAACAAGTTAAAGCAAATAGTGAAATGAGTATAGATGGTTTTTTTTCGCTCTTCTTTTTGTTAACTCCCTTAATAAGCTGCGTTGTTTTTCGAGTACGAATAAACATTGGTGTAAACGTAGAAACGATTAAAAATAAAATGATAAACGTTACGGTTGTAACGATAACCGCTTCTGTTGGCCAATATAAATAAAGACCTTTTGAACTTGTTAATTTCGAAGTGACTAATAAGAAAAAGTTAGAAAATACAAGACCACCCTGTATACCGATAAAGATAGATAATATCCCAATTATCATGTTTTCGGTAAATAACAATCTTTTTAATTGTCTCTGTGAGATACCAAGAATAGTGAGTATCCCGAATTGCTGCTTCCGAACATTTAAAAATGTTCCAATTGAATATAAGAGAAAGAAGAACGAGAACATAACGATCACAAGCTGTGCTGTACTAGCTAAGTTCATTAGAGGATCCCGATCTTGAAAGCCTTGTACACTTTGTAAGCGTGGATGATACGCATATACAGTAAATGAAAAGAAAACCATAATAGAAAAAGCACTACTTACAAAATAAGCGAAATATGCTTTAGAATTACGCGAGACATTTTTAAATGCGAATTGCCAAAATGTCATCCACGTCTTCCTCCTAATAAAGCTAGGACATCTAATATTTCTTGATAAAACTTCTCACGATACAATCCGCGATGCAGTTCATTGTAAAGCTCTCCATCTTTAATGAAAATAACACGGTTACAATAACTTGCTGCAAACGGATCATGCGTAACCATTAAAATCGTTGCATCTTCTTCTTTGTTTAATTTCGTAAATAATTCCATTACATCAATCGCTGCTTTTGAATCTAAGTTTCCTGTTGGTTCATCCGCAAGTAAAAGAGACGGATGATGAATGACAGCACGTGCTACCGCAGTACGCTGTGCTTGCCCTCCTGAAACTTCAAAAATACGTTTGTCCAAAATATGATCAATTCCAAGTTTCTTTGAGATGTTATCGAGCTTTTCGTCCATTTCTTTTAAAGGAACATTATCTAACGTTAAAGGTAATACGATATTTTCTCCAATCGTTAACGTATCTAATAGGTTAAAGTTTTGGAAAACAAATCCTAATTCTTGACGGCGGAAAATTGCTAATTTTTCTCTACGAAATGTATGAGGTTGTTTGCCGTTAATTACGACTTCTCCAGAAGTAGGAGAATCAATTGTAGAAATAACGTTTAAAAACGTAGATTTACCACTTCCAGAAGGCCCCATAATTGCGACGAATTCACCTTTATCCACGTGTAAATTTATATTTTTTAAAGCGGTATGAGGGACTTTCCCTTCATACACTTTTGAGACGTTTTTTATGTGTAATACTTCTTCCATAATAATCACCTTTCTATTTTTAAAACTTAATATGTTGTGATAATTTTTGCATATAAAAGGAACGAATTAAAAGGAAAAAGAGAATTTCAACCGTTCCAAAAATCATAAGTACGACTGTAATTTCAGCGAAGAACGAGAGATGTAATATCTCTTGTAGCATCTTTGTCGCGAACATCGTATGGATGGATGCCATAATGTAAGGGACAAAGAAAAGAATCGCAAGTTGAATTGTAGCAGATTGTTTCATTTCGTCTGCTGTTAATCCAATCTTTGTAATCGTTATATACTTTTCTTGCTCATTTGTTAAATCTGTATACATTCGGAAATACAGAACACTGCCTGCACCGATGAAGAAAATAACACCAAGAAAAGTTCCGATTAAGAAGAATGAAGCAACGTTTAGTTTCGTGTTGTATAAAGAGTCACTTGCTTCACTTGCATGAAACGGTGGATGTTCTGCCTGAATAGCTGCATTGTCGTTATCGATTTTTGTTATAAATGCTGAACCGATAGTATGTGCTTCTTCCCAATCGTTAACTTTAAAGTTATATACACTCATCTGTTTTGAAACGGTGGATAATGTTTCTACATTTTCATCAGATAGTATGAGCAATTGGTATATTAAGCTGTTTGGGAATGGGTTATAACCTTTATATTCTTTCACTTGTAGTTGTAAATTGTTTTGAGCAAGTGTAAGAGTATTTTTCTTTTCTTTAGTATGAATTGTTCCAACAACTTGATCGTCTAAGTCTTTCATAAGAATATAAGATTCATTCTTATTCACCGAGAGAGTCTCCCAATTTAACGCCTTAGCAAGTACATTATAGTCACTTTGTTTAATGGCATAATAGAGCTGTGCGTTATCTTCAGCTGAAGATACTTCATATATGTCTGTTTTAAATTTTGTATAAGTAAAGTGCTCTTCATTAAATTTTTGTTCTAACCAGTTTAAATGTTCATCAGCTAACGTATTTTCAGTATGTGATAAATACGTAAACGGGAAAGGGTTTTGCCTAATGGCATCAAACTTTGTAAATTTCCCGAATCCATATAAGAATGTAATCATTGTAAAAGCGAGCGTTGATAGCATTGCTACTATAAATAGCATATTAATATTTGTTCGAATGCGCGTTGCTAAATCCGAAATCCAAAGCATATTAATTCGTTTCATATAAAACTTTCTTCGTGTTTTTAATATACGAATAAGTAAAAAACTAATCTGTGAAAAGAAAAAGTATGTTCCAGCTGCAATAAGCGATGGAATGACAAGTATACTAGAGAAGGCATATAAAAGCCCAATGATATCGCCTAACGACATAAAATATAATGGATTGGATTCTAATACATATCCAGTTATTAAACATGCCGCACCAAATAGAGAGACGAGTACGGATGCTTTTTTTTCTTTTTGTTGTTTTCCTTCTTTTAAAAGACGTACAGCTTTTCTCGTACGGATTAGCATCGGTGTAAAAGATGATACGAGAATGAAGAGTCCAAGAAAGATGATTATAGTTAAAACGATAGCACCTGTCGGCCAATATAAATATAGGCCAGGTACATGTGTAATTTTGGCGGTAACTAGTAAAAAGAACTGTGAAAAAACAAGTCCAAGTTGAATGCCAAAAAATATAGAAAGAACACCAATCAGCATATTTTCTATAAATATGAGTCGCTTTAATTGTTTTTGAGATATACCAAGTACTGTTAAAATCCCAAATTGTTTTTTACGAACCTTTAAAAATGTACCAATTGAATAGAGTAAAAAGAAAAATGAAAAGAACACAATGACAACTTCTGAAATTGTCATTAATATGTTCAGAGCATAATTCACGTCTGTCATATGCAATTTAGGATGAAATAAATAAACTGCAAATGAGAAAAAAATAGCAATAGAAAACGCACTGCTTACAAAATAGGCGAAATAAGCTCTGGCGTTTCTTGTTACATTTTTAAAGGCAAACTGCCAAAAAGTCATTCACCTAAACCTCCTAATAGAGTGAAGAGGAAAAGGATATAAGAGGTATCCTTTTCCTGTACTAATATATTTATAAAACTTAACCATTCGTATACTCTGATAACTTTTGCATGTAAAAGGAGCGAATGAATAAGAAAAAGATGAATTCAACTACTCCAAAAATAATAAGAACGGCTGAAATTTCTTTGAATAGTGATAAAGCAATTACGTCTTGAAGCATTTTTGTTGCGAACATTGTATGAATGGACGCCATAACGTACGGAACGAAAAATAAAATGCTAAGTTGAATGGTTGCAGATCTTTTCATCTCTGCATCTGTTACACCAATTTTTGAAATTGCTACATATTTTTCTTGTTCGTTCGTTAAATCTGTATACATTCTGAAGTAAAGAACGCTACCGGCTCCAATAAAGAAAATGACACCTAAGAATGTCCCGATTAGGAAGTATGCGGCACTTCCTGATGTGATTCTATATAATGAGCCTGCTGATTCATAGGAGCGTATAAGGGGTCCTTCGTATTGGAATTCTTGTCGATCTCTTTGTATTTTTTTCATAAAATCATCAGCAATTTCATACGTCTTTTCCCAGTTTTGTACGTTATAATTGTACGCTGCTACATGCTTTGTTGTATTTGGTAAGTTGTTTACAACAGTGTCAGGTAAAATTAAAGTTTGATATGAAAAGTCAGAGGGAATGGCCCCTACTTGTTCATAGCCTTTTACTTGTAATGTCGTATTTGTGCTAGAAAGTGTAATGGATTTTCTATTGTAGCTTGGCTCGAATTGGCTGAATAAGGTGAAATAAGCGCTACCTGTTAAGACATATGCTTCGTTATCACTCATGAATAGTTGTTTCATTCGCAGGGAAGCTGCAAGTTTATTATAGTCACTTTGTTTCATTGCATAAATGTCATCGTAAGTCGTTATACCTTCATCTTCTTTCAATGATGTTTCATATAAATCAGCTTTGATCTTTTTATAAGAGAAATTTTCTTTTTGTAACTGCTGTTCAAGCCAAGTTAAATGCTTGTTAACAAAAGGATTGGCGTCATATGAAAAATAAGAAAATGGAAAAGGTGAAGTTCTCGCAACATCTAGCTTTGTAAACTTTCCGAAGCCATATAGGAACGTAATCATTGTGAAAGCAATTGTAGATAGCATCGCTACAATAAAAAGCATATTGATATTCGTTCGAATACGACTTGCTAAATCCGAAATCCAAAGCATATTAATTCGTTTCATATAAAACTTTCTTCTTTTCTTTAAAATATAAATAAGTAAGAAACTAATTTGAGAAAAGAAAAAATATGTCCCAATTGTAACAAGTGCTGGAATCACAAAAACACTTGAAACCATATAGATAACGCCTACTTGCGTGTTTATTGAGAAGAAATATTTAGGGTTTGCAGCTAAAATATAACCACCTAATAAACAGATAGCACCAAATAGAGAGATAAATATGGATGGTTTTCTTTCCTTTTGTTTCCTACCATTCGTTTTTAATAGGTTTACCGTCTTTTTCGTACGAATTAGCATGGGTGTAAATGAAGATACAGCGATAAAGAGACCAAGAAACACAATCGTTGTTAAAATGAAAGCATTCGTAGGGGGATATAAATATATCCCCGGTAGATGTGTAATTTTCGCTGTTACTAATAAGAAAAACTGCGAAAAGACAAGTCCAAACTGCATACCGAAAAAGATAGATAAAATACCAATTAACATATTTTCAGTGAAAACGAGTCGATGTAATTGTTTTTTTGATATACCTAAAATAGTTAAAATACCAAATTGCTTTTTACGAACTTTTAAAAACGATCCGATTGAATAGAGTAGAAAAAAGAACGAGAACAAAACAATAACAACTTCTGAAAAAATCATTAATCCTGAAATTTCAGAGATCATAGTGGGATTTTGTAATTTCGGATGAAACAAATAAACAGCGAACGAAAAGAAAACAGCAATGGAAAAGGCACTGCTTATAAAGTAAGCAAAATAAGCTCTAGAGTTGCGCGTTACATTTTTAAATGCAAATTGCCAAAATGTCATAATACGTGCCTCCCGTTAGCAGGGAAATATGTAGTTTTATTGCAAAAAATGTATGAGAGTGAGTTCTCATACATTTTGCTAGCATATGTTCTGATCATGATTCAGTCACCTTCTCTACATTCTCTGCTTGATTATTCGCAGCATTGTGGAAGATGATTTTAATCGTCGTTCCTTTACCAACTTCAGAATCTAGTTTGACGGAGTGACCTAAATAATCACAAATTTTACTTACAATATAAAGCCCCATACCGGTAGATTCTCCGAATGTACGACCGTTTTTCCCAGTGTAAAATGGTTCAAATACCCTTCGAATATCTTCTTGCGGAATACCAACGCCTTCATCGCGAACTTCTAGAATAATGTCTTTTCCATTTCGATAAGCGGATAAGAACACTTTCTTTCCACGCTCACCAGAGTAACGGACTGCATTTGTCATTAACTGATAGATAATAAATTTTAGCCATTTCGCATCAGAAGCAACCTTTAGATCAGAATGTACTTCTAAAACAGGGAAGACACCATTACGAATGAATAGTTCTTTTAATCCATTAATATTTTTCGTTACCGTATCTTTTAATGAAATCGTCTCAACATGGAAATCTTCATGGAAGTTATTTAACCTAGCCATGTATAAAGCCATATCAAGTCCTTGGTTTAGACGCTCTAACTCTTTTTTGAATTTCGGAATTAAATGTTCGTCTTCCATCTCCAGTACCATAAGCTGCATAACAGAAACAGGTGTCTTCATTTGGTGCACCCAATGGTTAATGAACAATTGATGTTCCTGTTGTTTTACTTCATACGATTGTAGTTCTTTTTGGAAGAGACGGTATTGCGTACGCACGAGTTCATTTACACCGTGAGGCATCGGAGCGGTTGCTCTTTCAATAAACGCATCTTCCATTTTTTCTGGCTGCTCACTTAATCTATGATACATTCTACGGTTACGAACGTAACGATAAGCAAGGAAACAAATAAATAAGTATAAGCTTAAAACGATGAAGTAAAACTTATTATTTTGAAATCCATCTACTGCATCATAGAGAACGAAAATGATACCGAAGTTTAATACGTACAGTAGAAAAAATGTAAAATGATCACGTAAAAATAGCTTCATGCTTATTCACTCCAAGTTGCGTTAAAACGATACCCAAGTCCACGTACTGTTTCAATAGCATTTTCAATACCAAGCTCATTGAACTTTTTACGAAGACGCGTGATGTTTACGTTTAATGTATTTTCCTCAACGAAGCTCTCATCATCCCAAAGAGCAGCTAATAAATCTTCACGGCTCGCTGTACGAGGGAATTTAGATAATAACATTTCGGCTAAAATTGCTTCTTTCTTCGTTAAAAGAACTTGTTCAGATCCGAAGTGAATTTCTGGACGTTCAGGGAATAGTTTTAAACCTTCTACTTCAACGATACGCTCAGAAATATTTGGTGCATAGTCACCGTAAATACGGCGCAATTGACCTTTAATTTTTGCCATTACAACGTCGTAGTGGAACGGTTTCGTAATATAATCATCCGCACCGCTTTCAATCGCCATAATTTGTTCCATCTCACCAGCACGCGCTGAAATGAAAATAATTGGACAAGTAGATTCATGACGAATTTGACGGCACCAGTAGAATCCATCGAATTTCGGTAAGTTCACATCAAGTAAAACAAGGTGTGGTTTCACGGCGTTAAACGATTCCATAATATCATCAAAGTTTTCAGTAACAACAGCGTCGTACCCGTATTTTTGAATGTGAGATTGCAGTAATGATGAAATATTTGGATCGTCTTCAACGATTAAAATTTTATACATATGTATATTCCTCCTCAAAAAAACAATTGTAGCTATAGTGTACCATGTGTTTCACGTCTTTTCATTATGTTGAAATATAAGCTAGTTAACAGTATAGGTTAAAAGTGAGAAAAGTAAAAAGCATTATAGGGATAACTGAATGTATTGTCCTTTTAAATAGATGAAATTTTATAAAAAATAATATATTTTTTATGAAATTTGGAACTTTATTTTGCTTACTGTCCAATATATAGTGAGAACATCGTTAAGGAGGGGGCACTACTTGGCAAGTAATGAAGATATACATATCTGGATAGAACGTTTATTAAAAGGTGATGAGGAGGCTTTTGAATTTATATTTGATTTAACGAGTCAGAGAATATATGAAACTGTCTTCGCTATAGTTAAAAATCGGCATGATACAAATGAAATCGTAAATGAAGTTTACTTTCAACTTTGGAAATCTATTTCAACATATGATCAATCTAGACCGTTTCTATTTTGGTTGAATGGAATTGTTTACAAACAGATTAGTCAGTGGAGAAAAAATATATGGAAGAGGATGCGCTTATTTGAAAAACAACAATTAAGTGATAATCCAGTTGTAGACGTTCCCGAAAAAGTATTATTAAGAAAAGAAACAGAAGAGCAGTTATTAATGGTGATACAAGAACTTCCATTTAAATTTAGAATAGTAATCGTGTATCGCTTTTACCACGATTACACGTATGACGAAATTGCAGAACTATTACAAATCCCTATAGGTACAGTAAGGTCTAGAATTCACAGAGCGTTAGAAAAAATTCGGAATCAGTCTAGTATAGAAATAGATGAGGAGGAATCTAATTCAAATGTCGTTTTCAAATGAATTAAAAAAAGCAATGAAACAAGAGGTCCCTAAAGAAGTTAAAGAGCATGCTTATCAATCCTTTAGTCAAATGTATAAAAAAGATAGCAAAAAGAAAACGAAAAAGAAATTATTAATAGTGGGTTTAATAGCGGCTGTCGTTATACCGACGAGTACAATGGCATTAAACAATTCTTATTTTGTAAAACCGGAAGTAAAATTAAATGACATGATTAATGATCAAGTTAAAAAGGATGCTGCGGATGGAAAGTCTATACAGCTAAATGAAAAAATAGTCGATAATGGTATTACTCTTCATATAAAAGAAATATTAATTCAAGATGCCAAAATACTTGTTTATTATCGTTTTGAACAACAAGATGGTTCGCTCGTTCCATATGAATTTAATACAACTGGGCTTGATATTAAATCTGATGGTAAAGAAGACGGGAAACAAGTAGAGAGTCCACATTATGAAAATAAGAAATTTAATGCTGTGCAATATTTGCATTTTCTTAGTAACACTCATATCGATAATTATCAAAAAGATCGTATTGGTAATCCTGATGCACCAGAGGCAAGTACTTTTTACTTAAGTGATGAAGCAGGAAAGAGCTTTGAAACGGTGTTAGCTGCGCACGACGAACCAGAGGGAGTAGTTGTTTTTGAACCGTTAGAAGGTGAAAAATTCCCAGACTTCTTATTTGTACATATTAATATTAACAGAATTGGAGGAACGGAAGGAACTTGGACAACGAAAATTCCAGTGGACATGGCGCATAAAACTGTGCAGAAGGAATCTATAAAGAATGAATAATTTCGTATTCTATTTAATAGAATCCAAACTAGGTGTGTGAAAGCATGATTAGTTATTGGTTAAATGCATTCGGAACGATAGTAGGTATGTCCTTTATTATAAGTTTAATAATCTTTTGGATTTCTTCGTTTGTTAATAAAATGATAAAATTTAAATAAAAGAAGCTCTTCCTTTAGTTAGAAGAGCTTCTTTTATTTTGTATCCCTCGTATTTCTTCCATCTTTACAGTTTTAATCTATAAAGTAATTAATGTAGGTTAAAAGTGGAAAAAGTAAAAAGGGCCTTACATATTATTGACAATTAACTGAAATCATTTTAACATTTAGATAAATATCTAAATGTCTAATTATTGAAAGGAAGAAAGACATTGAATCAAGCATTCAAAGCATTAGCAGATCCAACAAGGCGAAAAATTTTAGACTTATTAAAAGAAGGTGATCTAACCGCTGGTGAAATTGCCGAACATTTCAATATGACGAAACCAAGTATTTCACACCACTTAAGTGCACTTAAAAATGCTGAACTTATTCAAGATGAAAAAAGAGGGCAATTCGTTGTGTACTCTTTAAACACAACTGTCTTTCAAGATTTGTTGACTTGGGTGTTTACGTTTACAAATAAGGGGGAAGAGGGGAAATGAAAAAACATCTTTTCGCAATTATATTAATTGTTACAACTTGTTTAGCTTGGGCGTTTGCTTGGCCGCATTTGCCGGATACAATTGCGACACATTGGAGCGGCGGTAAGGTAGATGGCTATTCGTCTAAATTTTACGGAATGATTTCTATGGTCGGAATTATGATTGCATTATATATATTTCTAAATGTGATACCTAAGATTGATCCAAGAAAAGCAAATTACGAGAAATTTTCTAAAGCTTTTATGATGATGAATAATGGGGTACTCCTGCTACTATTTGTAGGGAATATAGATATTATTACAAGTGGATTAGGATATAACTTATTTATTAATCGGGTTCCAGAATTATTAGTGGGTGTTTTATTTTTAGTAATGGGTAATTATTTACCACAGTGTAAGCCAAACTTTTTTGTCGGGATGCGTAATCCATGGACGTTAAGTAATGAAGAAGTGTGGCGGAAAACACATCGATTTAGTGGAAAAGTATTTGTGGCTTTAGGAATTATTATGATTATAAGTGTTTTCGCTCCGGCTGATTGGAGATCTTATATGATGCTGGGGATTATAGTAGTTGCTGTTATTATAACGAATTTATATTCTTACGTTTTATATAAAAAAGAAATACAATTGTGAGCTATATTAATCAAATTTTATAGTTATAGTTTCTATGTGTTAAGAGATTTTAATACTCAGTGGAGATAATGAAAAGCTCACTGAGTAAATTTTCTGTTTCAAGGTCTGAAAATTCAGTTAAAAAGATGACTTGGGGGGATTTTACATGTTAGAAATTATAAATTTTAGTAAGACATACAAAGGTGGAAAGAAAGCAGTAAATCATTTAAATATTGCTGTTAAAGCAGGAGATATCTTTGGATTTATTGGACATAACGGTGCGGGGAAAAGTACAACAATTAAGTCGTTAGTAGGAGTTATAGATTTTGAAGAGGGCGAAATTTTTATTGATGGACATTCAGTAAAAAAGGATCCGATTGCATGTAAGAGAGTAATGGCGTATATTCCTGATAATCCAGATTTATATGAGCAATTAACAGGAATTCAATATTTGAACTTTGTTGCCGATGTATTTAAAGTGCCGGCGAAGGATCGGGAAGAACGGATACAGAAGTATGGGGATGCCTTTGAGATTACACCTTACTTGGGAGACTTAATATCTTCTTATTCGCATGGGATGAAACAAAAAGTAGCGATTATATCGGCGGTTTTACATAAACCGAAATTATTAGTTTTAGATGAACCTTTCGTTGGTCTTGATCCAAAGGCAGCCGTAGTTTTGAAAGGTATTATGAAAGAGCTTTGTGAAAAAGGCAGTGCGATTTTCTTTTCTACGCACGTTTTAGATGTAGCGGAGAAGTTATGCAATAAAATAGCGATGATAAATAGAGGGAAATTAGCACTTTCAGGGGAAGTGCATTCTTTAATAAAGGAAAGTTCATTGGAAGAGCTCTTTATGAAGGAGCTTGCTAATGAATACTAATAGTTTAGGACTTTTAAAAATCCGGTTAATAACGCAGCTCGGTCTAAACACTTTTAAATATGAAAAAGATAAGAAAAAGAAGCAGAATAAGATTTTGCTGGCAGCATCTATTGCTCTAGTTGGTGTCATGTTAATGTTATATTGCGGAGCCTCGGCATATGGATTGGTGAAACTAGGAATGAGTGAAATTATTCCCGTTTATGCACTAGTTATTAGCAGTGTATTAACGTTGTTTTTCACTATATTTAAGGCAAATGGAGAAATTTTTGCTTTTAAGGATTACGACTTTTTAATGTCATTGCCGATTCGTGTAAGTACTGTTATTGCAAGTAGATTTTTGTATTTATACTTGCTGAATACAATCTTTTCAATCGTAATTATGCTACCGATGGGAGTTGTTTATGGCATACATGAAAATCAATCAGTTTCTTTTTACTTTATGTGGTTCATCAGTATGTTTATAGCATCTTTAATTCCAACAACAATTGCAGCAATCTTTGGAGCTGCGATTACGGCAATCGCTTCTAAATTTAAAAATGCGAATAAAATAACTACGATTTTAAGTTTTATAGTAATTATTACATTCGGTTTCTTTATGCTAAAAAACGGAAATGCTCAATATAGCCTTAATGATATGAACGGAATTGGTGCAATTGTTTCGGAGCAATTAACTAAAGTGTATCCACTAGCTAACATGTTTCAAAAAGCAATTGTTCATGCTGATATTATAGCTTTCATCTTATTCGTCGGGATATCAGTTAGTTGGTATTATCTTTTTGTAAAAATACTTTCGTTAAAATATAAGCAAATAAACACAGGGATTTCCACTTATCATATGCTTTCAAATTATGAGATTAATAGTATGAGAAAAGAAAGTGTATTGGTCGCATTGTATAAAAAAGAGCTGAAACGTTTCTTTTCTTCTACAGTGTATGTCATAAATAGTGGAATGGGAGTCGTGATGGCGATAGCTTTCTCGTTAGCTGTAGTTGTAGTAGGGCCAAGTCAATTAATAGCGTATCCTGGAATTGAGCCCTTGTTGCAAAAGATTGCTCCATTTGCTATTGCAGCAGCGATTTCAATGACGTGTACAACATGTGTGTCATTGTCTTTAGAAGGAAAAAATGTATGGATTATTAAGTCATTGCCTATAGCGCCAAAGATGGTTTATGACAGTAAAATTCTTATGAATCTTTCATTGAGTATACCTGCATCACTTATTAGTGCCGTATTGCTAATAATCGGGTTAAAACTCGATGCTTGGAGTTCTCTTTTCATCGTAATAACACCGATAACATACTCACTCTTTTCGGCAGTATGGGGAATTTTTATTAATAATCGATTTGGTTATTATGATTGGGTATCAGAAACTCAAGTAATAAAACAAAGTATAGGATCGTTTATCGGTATGTTTGGTGGCTTAATTATGGCAGTTATACCTGCCTTGTTAATCGGTACCGGTACTATCTCGAACGACAGAGTATTTACTTTTGTAGTTGTTATAGTACTTACGATTATTACTATTTTCTTGTATAAGAACGAGTCGAGAAGAAGTATAAAGTGAAACTTTAATCAGTGGGGGATGTTCATCCCCACTGATTATTAGCCTTTACCAATCGGGCGTTTACGGGCAGTTTATCTCCCACCTAACTTCTTTGCTTCATCTGAATTTTGAGGTGGGAGTTTTACTGCCCGCAAATAGCGGGATAAAATAAAGAAGCTGCTTTTCCTTTAAAAAGGAAGAGCAGCTTTTTTATTTTGAAAAGGTTTAGACTCTTATATTACTTTTTTAAAACAGGTATCCATATCTCGCTTCTGAAATTCGGCGAGGATATCTCTTTACTTTCATTCCACAATATTTCCGGACCTCCTGCTAGTTCATAGTTTGAAGAAGGGAACCATTCAGAATAAATACGTCCCCACACATTTTGTAATGCATCAGGAAATGGACCGACAGCTTCAAATATAGCCCATGTTGAAGCTGCAACTTCAAGTTGCGCGAATTGCTCTGGACAATCTTTCGTTGTGGCTACTCCAATATAATGATCGAGTTCGCCTTTTTCCTCCATTCTTCCTTCAGAAAAATTTGTAGAAGCACTAATGATTCCATTTGGTTCCACATTTGAAAGTATCTTTAATGTTTGAATGGACTGTGGGTTTAAACTTTTCCACATAGAAGCAATTTCTTCATTTACACCGTTAAAAACGATTGGCACTCGTTTTGTAATACCTATAATTCGAAATGAGTCTTTTTCTTCAATTCGATAGTTCATTTCAGTTCCTCCTTGAATGGATAATTGGAAGGTCATTGGTGAATAAGCTTTCAAAGAATGACTAGTACTTCGAGCTTCTGAAGGCGTTATGCCATGCAAATTTTGAAATGCACGTGCAAATGAATCTGGTGAATTGTAGCCATATTTTATAGCAACATCAATGACTTTTATATTGCTGTTTTTTAGTTCAAAGGCAGCGAGAGTAAGACGTCTACAGCGAATGTAATCTGACAGCGATATGCCAGCTAGAAATGAAAACATCCTTTTAAAGTGATACTCGGAGCAGAGTGCTAGCCTCGCAACTTCTTTAAAATCAATTTCATTCGTAAGGTTATCTTCAATATAGTGCATTGCTGCATTCATATTTTTAAGTGAATCCATATTATGACCTCCTCTGTACATAGAATAGCAGGAACGAAATAGCTCCATCCGACATTTCGTGCACAACTTTGTAGGTAGCTTTTTCACCTTACAAAATTGTAATGTTCCTGTAAGGAGAATGAATGGATGGTATGATATCCCAATGTTATAGTAACAAAGTACTTTGATTCATTACGTTAAATTTTTGATGTCTTTACTTATGTGCCTTACATAACTGTCATGTTTGTGTAAGAAACATCGATAGTGGCAAGAGTAGAGAATGTATATAGTGAAAATAGAGAATAGAAGAAATGAGGGATGTCGAGATGAAAACAGTGTTAGAAGCAAAAAATATTAAAAAAGTATATGACACAGGTGGAAATAAATTTGAGGCGTTAAAGGGCATTAACTTACAAGTAAAAGAAGGTGAGTTCGTTGGAATTATGGGACCGTCGGGTTCTG
This sequence comes from Bacillus cereus group sp. N31, assembly GCF_016483245.1. Lineage (NCBI taxonomy): Bacteria > Bacillati > Bacillota > Bacilli > Caryophanales > Bacillaceae > Bacillus > Bacillus cereus group sp. N31. The sequence goes on from NZ_JAEHCH010000018.1 coordinate 51,181, forward strand.
GTAAGACGACGTTACTAAATGTTCTTTCTACAATTGATAATGCGACGGACGGTGAAATTTTAATTGATGGAAAAGATATTGTGAAGATGAATGATGATAAGCTAGCGTTATTCCGCCGCGATCATTTAGGTTTCATTTTCCAAGATTATAACTTATTAGATACGTTAACAGTGAAAGAGAATATTGCGTTGCCTCTTGCTTTATCGAAAGTAAAGGCAAATGAAATTGATCGACGTGTTCTTGAAATTGCGAAAAAGTTTGGTATCGATCATATTTTAAGTCAGTTTCCATATCAAGTATCTGGTGGACAGAAGCAGCGCTGCGCCGCATCACGTGCAATCGTTACAAATCCAAGTATGATTTTCGGGGACGAGCCAACTGGAGCGCTTGATTCAAAATCAGCTACAGATTTATTAGAAAGTATGAAGTCGTTAAATGAATATGATAACTCTACCATTTTAATGGTAACACACGATGCATTTGCGGCGAGTTATTGTAAACGAGTTATTTTTATTAAAGATGGTGAACTATATAAAGAATTGCATCGCGGTGAATCGACGCGTAAACAGTTCTTCCAAAAAATCGTTGACGTAATGTCTTCTATTTCTGGAGGTATGGCTGATGACCTTATCTAGCATTGCCCTCCGCAACATACAGCGGAACTTTAAAGACTACTTTGTATATTTTGCATCTATGATTTTTAGTATCGTCATTTACTTTACATTTAAAGCACTGCAATATAATTCACAAATGGAAAAAGCAGCGGAAGCCTCTAAAAAAATTAGCGGTGCGTTTCAAGTTTCAAGTGTGATGCTTATCATTTTCGTAGCAGTGTTCATTATATATTCGAACGGATTCTTTACACGTAAACGTAAAAAAGAAGTTGGCTTATATTCGTTATTAGGTATTCGTAAAAGACAAATTGGTAAAATGCTCTTTTATGAAAATATGTTAATGGGACTAATGTCATTAGTAATTGGGATTGCAATCGGTAGTGTCCTTTCAAAACTATTCCTTGAGTTATTAGTAAGTATGATGGGCTTAAACTTAAATGTTCATTTTGAAGTACCGATGGCTGCCATTATTGATACAGCAATTATTTTCCTTGTGATTATTTTATATACATCGCTCCAAGGATATCGTTTAATTTATCGCTTTAAATTAATTGAACTTTTCCGTGCGGAACGCGAAGGAGAAGCAATGCCAAAAGGATCAGTCATTATGGCATTAATTTCAGTTTTCTTAATCGGTTCAGGTTATTTCTTAGCATTAATGTTCATGAAGGCAGTTAAGTATGCAGACTTTATGGCAATTGCACTTTATATTTTACTTGCGACAGTATTAGGTACGTACTTACTATTTATGTTCTTTACAGTATTCGTATTGAAACGTGCAAGAAATAATAAATCATCGTTTTATAACGGTATGAATATGGTAACGACGTCACAGCTACTATATCGTATTAAAGGGAATGCAAAGTCACTTGCGACAATTTCTATTTTAAGTGCGGTAACATTAACAGCGGTTGGTACGTCAGTTACGATGTATTACAACACATTTACACAATCAAAAGCAGTTGCACCATACAGCTACTCTTATGAGAAGAAAGATGCAGAACTAGATAAGAAAGTAAATGCGATTTTTGCTGAAGAGAAAGAAAATCATCCTGTAAAAAATCAATTTGAAGTTGAGATGGTTCCTGTAAAAGGAAAGTTTGAAGGAGCTAAAGTCGATTTTATCTTTAATATGAACTACAGTATCTCAGAGAAATATCAATTTATATCTCAATCTGAATTCAACAAACTTGCGCAAAAAATCGATGCGGAAACAGTGAATGTAGCTGCAGGAGAAGCATTTATATATGATAGTTCTTATATTGAAGGGCATGAGTTTAGCCCTCAATATAAAGGGAATAAAGTGGTATTCCAAATTGGAAATGAAACGAAGAAATTGGCGATTCAAGACGCAAATGATAATGCAATTACAAACTTAGGTGAACTAGTTGTTGTCGTTTCAGATGAAATGTATGAGCAAGCGAAGCAAGCATTTGGAACACGTGTTGTAAAAAATATCGATGTAAAAGATGAAAGAAACAGTAAAGTGTTAACGGAAAAATTAGCAAAAGTGATGCCAGCTGGTGAATCAGAAATGGTGCCACCATTTAGAGACTTCTACACTGGTTTCCATATGGGGCTTGAAGGAACTGGACTAATGATGTTCATCGGAATGTTCTTAGGACTTGTATTCTTACTAGCAACAGGTTCTATCATTTACTTTAAACAATTAACAGAAGCAAATGCTGATCGTGAGCGTTATGTTGTACTTCACAAAATAGGGGTCACAAAACAAGAAATGAAAAAAGCGATTGCAAAACAAGTAAGCTTTATTTTTGCGATTCCGTTAGTAATCGGAATCCTGCACAGCTTGTTTGCATTAAAAGGTTTAGGGAACATACTACCATTTGAAATTATGATTCCGCTTCTAATTAGTATCGGAGTATATGGCGCTATTTATATTGGATATTACTTCTTAACAGTTCGTTCTTATTATAAGATCGTGAGTGCGAAGTAATAAGGGGCAGCTATCGCTATAGGCGATAGCTGTTTTTTTATTCTTCATAAAATCTTAAGAAATCTCCTCAATTTTTATTAAGAAACAATAGTTATACTTAGACACAAGTTAAAAACTATTGAACGAATGGGGAGAGGTTTACATGCAACTCATAACATTCTTACATGAATTTATTAAACATCCGAAACATACTGGTGCCATTGCGCCAAGTTCAAAAATATTAGCAAAGAAAATGGTAGATGTAATTGATTTTAATAAAGCGAAATGCATTGTAGAGTTAGGTCCTGGTACAGGAGTCTTTACGAAAGAAATTATGAAGAGAAAGAAGAAGGAAACAATATTTCTTCTTATTGAAATTAATGAAGTGTTTTGCAAAGAGCTAAAGAGAAAATTTAAAGATGAGCAGAACGTCATTGTTGTACACGGTTCAGCTGAAAATATAAAGAAGTATATGGAAGAGTTCAATATAGAATGCATTGATTACGTCTTATCAGGATTGCCTTTTACTTCTTTACCAGAAGAAGTTTCAAAACGTATTTTAAACAATGCAATGGAAGCGATACATGAGAATGGGGAATTCATAACATTTCAATATTCACTTGTGAAAAAAGGCTTTATACAGCATTTCTTCCCTGAAATTACATTAGAAAAAGTGTGGCTCAATTTCCCGCCAGCTTACGTCTTTAGCTGTAAAAAAGAGCTAAGGAGAGCGTATGCATAATGGAATTACATGAATTATTATCATACATTGAACAGTACGGGTATTGGGCATTATTTTTCTGTTTATGGTTAGGAATTATCGGTATGCCAATTCCAGATGAAATGATTGTGATGAGCGGAGGATTTGTATCTTCATTAGGTATATTAAGTGTTATTCCTGCGTTTTTATTAACATATTTAGGCGTTGTGTCCGGGCTTTCTTTAGGATATATATTAGGGAAAATATTTGGGACAAAAGTACTCCATAAATTAATGAAAAAGAAGAAGGCGAAGTATTTTATAAAATCACAAGAAATGGTCGAGGCATACGGACATTACGCACTAATTACGAGTTATTTCATACCGGTTGTAAGACATATCGTGCCGTATTTAGTTGGAATGAATAACATGTCATTTAAGACGTATGTTTTATATTCCTATACGACAGGCTTTGTTTGGACGCTCGTTTACTTTGTGCTTGGTTCTATATTTGGACAACATATTGAAAGTATTGTGGCGATTGCCATAGAGTATGGCGTGTATTTTGGAGGAATTATCGCAGTGATTGTGAGTGTGTTTTATTTATACAGACAAAAAAGGAATACAGTGATGAGTAAATAAAGGAGGCGGCAGCCTCCTTTATTATGAATATGGTTTCATGTATCGAAGTGCTGATGCACAGCCCTGTTACATTAAGAAAAAGTTAAGAAACTGTACGAGTTTTTATTAAGAAATGCTCTATATACTTAGAAAGGTCTTATTGAAAAACATAATGAAAGGCGGAATATAGATGAAAAGATTTATTTTAGGATCATTACTTGTGATTGTAGCAGGAGCGGCATATTTATTAAATGGGAGTAAGCTACTAGATCAGATGAACCCATTTCTTGACATAGAGAATCATTACGCAATTATTGATACCAATGGAAAAGAATTAGGTGGAAATAAAGGCCGTGAATATACAGTGAAAGCTTACGATAAGGATGGTAAGGAAAAAGAAGTAACGATTGATGGAGTAGGTGAATTACAAAAAGGTTCGTACTGGCATGTGCTTACAAGAGGACAGTTTTTACATGATAAAGTGCAAGTAACGATAGATAAAATTCCTAACGGTGCAAAGGAAAAGTTAGGATTGTAAGTATAAACCCGATTCTTAATGAGAGAATCGGGTTTGTTATTTTATGGTAATATATAAAGGGGGAGTGAGAGGTATGCTACTCATTGTGAGCCTTATATTAATTGGGGTTATGTGTAGTTTGAGAATAGTATCCTTACATATGATAGAGCGGCAAAAGATAGAAGAGCGATATGTATATTGTCCAAAATGTGATGCGAAAATTAGAAAAGGGAATTCTGCTCCTTTTTGTTCGAAGTGTAATTTAATATTTTAATAATAGTAAATCCAAAGTTGGTTGTTACGGCTTTGGATTTTTCTTTTTAAGAAAACCTTAAGAAACCCCGTCACTATTTGTTAAGAAAATATATCTATACTGAATTCTGTTGCTTAAAGAGAACATCAAGAATCATAACAGGAGGTACAGATAGATGAAAACAATGTTAGAAGCGAAAGGGATTTCGAAAATATATGATACAGGCGGGAATACGTTTGAAGCGTTGAAAGATATTCATTTACAGGTAAAAGAAGGAGAGTTTGCCGGTATTATGGGACCGTCTGGTTCTGGTAAGACGACACTTTTAAATGCCCTTTCTACCATTGATACAGCTTCAAAAGGTGAGATTTTAATTGATGGAAAAGATATTGTGAAGATGAATGATGATGAATTGGCGCTATTTCGTCGTAATCATTTAGGATTCATTTTTCAAGATTATAACTTGTTAGATACGTTAACAGTACGAGAAAATATTGCACTGCCACTCGCTTTATCAAAAGTGAAGGCGAAAGAAGTAGAATTACGAGTCGAGACGATTGCGAAGAAGTTTGGAATAGATCATATTTTAAATCAATATCAGTATGAAGCATCAGGTGGACAAAAACAGCGCTGTGCAGCATCAAGAGCGATTGTAACAAATCCAAGTATGATTTTTGGGGATGAGCCAACGGGTGCACTTGATTCAAAGTCAGCGACAGATTTATTAGAAAGCATGAAAACATTAAACGAAAAAGATCGTGTAACAATTTTAATGGTAACGCATGATGCATTTGCGGCAAGTTATTGTAAACGTGTTGTATTTATTAAAGATGGCAAGTTATACAAAGAATTACACCGCGGGGATATGACACGCAAACAATTCCTCCAACAAATTATTGATGTGATGTCTTCAATTTCTGGAGGTGCTATAAATGAGCTTATCTAGCATTGCGCTTCGTAATATAAAACGAAATTTTAAAGATTATTTTATATACTTTGCGTCTATGATTTTTAGCATCGTCATTTATTTTACATTTAAGGCGCTGCAATACAATTCACAAATAAGTGAAGCTGGAGATAACATCGAACGAGGATTCCAGCTTGCAAGTGTAATGCTCATTATTTTCGTTGCGATATTTATTATATATTCGAATGGTTTCTTTACACGAAAACGTAAGAAAGAAATAGGTCTTTATTCTTTACTTGGTATTCGAAAGAAAGAAATAGGTAAAATGCTTTTTTATGAAAACATGTTAATGGGGTTATTATCGTTAGTAATCGGAATTATAATAGGTAGTTTACTTTCAAAAGGATTCCTGAATTTACTTGTAAATATGATGGAGTTAGGTGTAAAAGTTCACTTTGAAGTACCGATTGGAGCGGTTATAGATACAGCAGTTATTTTTTGTTTCATTATTTTATACACATCGTTTAAAGGGTACCGCGTTATTTATCAATTTAAGTTAATTGAGCTATTCCGTGCAGATAACGAAGGCGAAGTCATGCCAAAAGGTTCTAAAGTAATGGCTATCATTTCTATATTATTAATTGGATCAGGGTATTTCTTATCAGTAACGGCTATTAAAAATGCAAACAGTGATAACTTTATGCCACTTGCTCTTTACATTTTATTAGCAACAGTACTTGGAACATATTTATTATTTATGTTCTTTACAGTCTTTGTATTAAAAAGAGTGCGAAACAAAAAATCTTCATTCTATAACGGAATGCAAATTGTGACGACATCTCAGTTACTATACCGCATTAAAGGAAATGCGAAATCGTTAGCGACGATTGCAGTATTAAGCGCAGTAACGTTAACGGCGGTTGGAACTTCTGTTACGATGTATTACAACACATACATGCAAGCAAAAAAATATAAGCCAGTTAGTTATTCATATGAAGTGAAAGATAATCATGTGGATCGTAAAGTGAATGAGATTTTAAAAGAAGAAAAGAATGAAGTCATTCATCAATATGAGTTAGAGACAGTAAAAGTGATAGGTGAATACGGTGATAATATTTCAAATAAAGATAGTTTACATGCAAGAACAACTGAAATTATCGCACAGTCAGCATTTAATAAAATTGCAAAGTATTTAAATGAAGAAACTGTGTCTTTAAAGAAGACAGAAGCGTATGCATTTGATGGCATGTACAGTGAAGGGAAGAGGGATAGTGGCGTATATAAAAATCGAGAAGCTATCTTCCCAATTGGAGAAGTAGCACCAGTACAAGTGAAAGATGTACAAGCAAAAAATATTACAAACTTATATGAACTTCTAGTTGTCGTTCCGGATGAAGTGTATGAGCAAGCGAAGAAGGCAATTGGAGCTCATACTGTGAAAAATATTGATGTAAAAGATGAAAGAAATAGTAAAGTGTTAACAGAGAAATTAAAGAAAGTAATACTGGAAGAAGATGCAGAAGGAAGAGAACAATTCAGTGATTTCTATACTATTTTCCGTGATGGTATTGAAATATCAGGTTTAATGATGTTTAGTGGTATGTTCTTAGGACTTGTATTTTTACTTGCAACAGGATCTATCATTTACTTCAAACAATTAACAGAAGCACATGCAGACCGTGAACGGTACATCGTTCTTCGAAAACTCGGTGTTACGAAAAAAGAAATGAAAAAGGCAATCGCAAAACAAATGAGATTTATCTTCTTCACTCCTTTAGTACTTGGTATAGTACACACTTTATTTGCGCTGAAAGGATTAGCGACAGTTATTCCGTATGAAATCGCAGTCCCGTTGGTAATTAGCATTGGCGTGTATAGCGTTATTTATATTGGTTATTATTTGTTGACGGTTCGTGCTTATTTTCGGATTGTTAGTAAATGAAAATAATGATAAAGTTTTCCGGGAAACGAAAGAGAACATAGTGAAAATTATGTTCTCTTTCGTTCTTTATTAGCTAAAATGAGGTGTGCATAACTAGGGTTTAATAAGGGGAATTTGAAACAGAAAAGAGATGGAAAAACCATCTCTTTTCTGTTTCAATGTTCTACGCTATTATCTATTTTCTTTCGATTCACATATAGGAAATGCATCTTGTAGATAAGGAGAAAGATAATCCTTTATTCTAATATTTAAAGTGGAGAAAAGCAGGAGTTAGAGCTTTTGTAATAAACGCTCGCTACTATTCATATCATTTTTGCATAATGGACATTTTGGTTTTTCTTCTAATGAAAAATTTTTACGCATCCATCCACGGCAGTCTTCTGCCGTGCATTCCCATACAGCTATCGCTTCGGGATCTTCTACAGGCTTATCATTTTTTCTCCAATACATGTGATCGCTCCTCTAAAGTGAAAAGTTTTTTTGAAAAAATAAAAAGGTTGTTAACATTTTTTGTTAACAACCTTTTACTTATTAATTATACTGTATTTTTTGCAAAAATGCGAAGTTTAGTAATTATTAAAGTATAATTAATTATTGATTATACAACTGCAGGATTATAAATCATCGTAAAGTGCCCTTGCAACAATTCAATATGACACGGTGTATGAAGTGAACTTTCGCCATCTGTATCTACTTCTTTTTCTTCTTCTGTTTCAATATGAATGGATTTCGCCTTTACATGGAAAATATCATTTTCATTTGAGTCTTCAAATAGTTTCTTTCCGATATAATCTTTAAACGCTTGAATGCCTGTTGACTTAACTACGAAAATATCAAGTGTACCGTCATCACATTTTACGTTCGGAATAAAGGAGGGAATACCACCAAGATATTCACCGTTTCCAACCATAACAAGAACAGCTTCATCTTCATATACTTGTCCGTCGTAAGTGATTTTAACTGGGAATGTTTCAGCATTTTTTACAGTTCGAATTGTGCTTAAGTAGTAGCCGATTTTTCCAAGTTTTGCTTTTTCTTCTGCATCGATATTGTTTGATACTTCAGATACGAGACCAATGCCCCAAAAGTTTAAGAAATGTTGTCCATTTGCTTTTGCAACGTCAACTGGTTTTACGTGTTCCTTTGTGATAAGTTTTGCCGCTTCTGCAATGTTTTGCGGAACACCAAGTGTGCGAGAGAAGTCGTTGCAAGTTCCGCCTGGAATAATTGCAAGTGTAGGTCTAGTTTCAAGAGAGGCTAAGCCGTTTGTGCATTCAAATACAGTTCCGTCACCGCCAAAGACGATAATTAAATCTACTTTACTAGCAAACTCCTGACAATATTTTGTTGCATCGCCTTGTTTTTTCGTATGAAGGATACGTAAGTCAGGAAAATTTGCCGCAAGAGGTGGTACGATTTTCGCCAAATTTGTATGTAAGTCGCCTTGTCCAGCTTTTGGATTTACGATGAGGAGTACCTTTTCAAATTTTGTCTTTGTCATTTTTATTCTCTCCCTTTGTCTTTTACGAATTGTGATAGAAAATAAACTTCCATCAGTAATTGATGGAAGTTTATTTTATTATTCCGTTACAACTGAAGCGATAAATGGTAAGTTACGATATTTTTCTGCGCAGTCGATGCCGTAGCCAACGATAAATTCGTCTGGAATTTGGAAGCCAACATATTCAGCTTTTAAGTCCACTTTACGGCGTTCAGGTTTATCAAGTAACGTACAGAATTTCAATGCTTTTGGTTTGTGCATGAAGAAGTGATCTTTTAAGAAGTGAAGTGTTAAACCAGAATCGATAATGTCTTCTACGACAATTACGTTTTTTCCAGTAATGTTTACATCGATATCTTTTAATAGTTTTACTTTTCCAGTTGTTTCTGTTTGATTTCCGTAGCTAGATGCAGAGATAAAGTCGATTGTTACTTCGTTTTTAATGTGACGAATTAAATCAGCAGCAAATACGAATGAACCTTTTAATACGGCGATAACTACGATTTCTTCTCCTTCAAAGTCACGCTCGATTTGAAGTGCTAGTTCTTTTACTTTTGCTTGTAATTGTTCTTCAGAAATTAAAGTGTCTTTTATTTCAATTTTCATTTGAATCCTCCTACAGTGTAAAACTTGTGAACATTTCGACTGTAAAGGATAGAAAGAAAAAAGTCAAAGAAGACATAAGGTTTTTACAAAAATCCCCACAAAATAGTCAGATGATATGATATACTGATTACATTGAGAAAACGCTTCCACAAAGGGTGATTATGATGAAAAAGAAACAGTATACAAGTGTAACATTTATAAAAGCATTGCTTTTAACAATTGTTCTTGGTATGTTGGCTTACATAATTGATGTACCTGCAATTCGCATTTCACTAATTGGAATGACTTTAGTATTAGGCGCAATTTCCCACGGTATGATATCACAGCTCAAAGAAGCTGGACTTGATAATATGAAAAATCATATAGATAAGAATTAAGAAACCTTCACGTATATATAGTGAAGGTTTTTTCGTTTCTTACAAAACTGTAAGGTAGTTGTAAGACAAATCGATAGTTGCATAATAGTATTTTGGATAAACTAAGGGTGTAAGGTAAAAGGCAAGCATATTTTAGGTAAATTAAGTTTTAGGCACTCTATATGTGAAGAAGGAGTAGGAGGGCATGGAGAAACGTTGGACAACCTTTTCTTTTTTAGCGACTAGTAACACCGTAATGCTAGCTGGAGAAATGGATTTTTTGCACTTGTTTGATCGTAAAGACGATCATTCTTCTTCGCAATTTACAATGAAATGGCGTAAATGGAGCGAAAGTTGTAGATTGGAAGAAGAGGCCCCTAACGAAGAGCAAAAGATTATTTTAACAAATCCTATTAAAGCGTGGGTTGTTCAACGTCGTAAGTGTAACGTCAAAAATCACTTCAAGAAAACTGAGCCGAGACAATTAGTTATCGCTCCGGCCCATTCTACTTCTGAAACACGCGAAAGTAACATGTAAATATTGAGACACGCACCCAAAAAACATCGTATATATTGCGATGTTTTTTTATTTTTTACAATGAAATCTTTAAATCAAATATATTTCATCTGCATCTTATATTTATCTCTCTTGTTTATTCTAGTGATACATCCGATGCGAAGTGATGTAAAACGTATAAGAGGAGAGCGATAAAATGAAAAAGAAACTATTACCGATCTGTGCAATGGCACTTTTAACAGTAGGATATTCTTCAGTAGCAAGTGCGGATACTGGAACAGTAACAAAGGAAGAAGCAGCGCAAGTGCAACAAGATAAAGCTAAAAAAGAAGAAGCAATTAAGATACAGCAAAAGAGTGATGCAGAGAAAAAGCAAGCGGCGCAAGTACAAGAAAAAAGTGATATGGCTAAAAAAGAAGCCGCAATTAAGGAACAGCAAAAAAGTGAAGAAGAGAAAAAGAGAATAGCGCAAGAACATTTGAAAAATGATATGGCAAAAAAAGAGGCAGCACAAGTACAACAAAAAAATGGTGCGGTAAAAAAAGAAGTAGCAAAGCCAGTTGTACAAGGTGAAAAATTACCAAATACAGCATCTAATAATGTAGCAATGATGGGATTAAGCGCATGTCTTGTAGCGGTAGGTACATTATTTGGTTTGAATCGTCGTAATAAAGTTAAGGCGTAAATAAAATATTGTCCTATAAAGAATGGGATAATTTCACATATTAAAAATGGTAGGTTATTCCTACCATTTTTTGCATGGAGGGATGAAACATGAAGTTACTCAATTATATCGGTATCATATTGATGGCCATAGGGCTATTCATGGGATCATATTACGCTGTGGAATGGTATAAAGGAAAAAGCTCTGCGCAACAATTAACGAAAGAAGAAATAAAGAATCTTAAAAATATACAAGATACTCAACTTTCTCATGAAACACCTGTAACTTCTCAAGTGCCTTCTTCTCAAACAGAACATAAAGAAGGAGAAAAGGTAGCAATGTTAAATATACCGAAAATAAAGAAGAAGTTTTCTATATATTGGGGAGCAAATGATGTAACGCTGAAAAAAGGAGTTGGTATGTTTGTTAGTGATTTAACGACAACGCCATCTGGAGGGGGACATACTGTATTAAGTGGGCACCGGGATACTGTATTTACAGATTTAGGAGAGTTGAAAGAAAAGGATACTCTTATTTTAGAGTATGATAATAAAACTTACACATATGAAATCCAAAAGATGTGGATTACCCATGCGGATGATCGTACTGTTATTATAAAAAAAGAAGAACCACTATTAACACTGACAACTTGTTACCCATTTGATTATATAGGAGATGCACCGGATAGATATATTATCGAGGCGAAGTTAACTGCTAGTTATTCAAAATAAAATTATAGTTTCTGAAGGCGAGAGGGGGATACATACGTTATGTCAAAAAACATTTTAATTGTTGAAGATGAAGATATATTACGTGAAATATTAAAGGACTATTTTTTAAGTGAACAATATGTAGTGTTTGAAGCAAGGGACGGGAAAGAAGCTTTAGTTGTATTTGAAGAAGAAGAGGTTGATTTAGTTATTTTAGATATTATGTTGCCGGAACTCGATGGATGGTCTGTTTGCCGAAGAATTCGGAAGACGTCCGAGGTGCCTATTATTATGTTGACGGCGCGCGTAGATGAAGATGATACGTTACTTGGTTTTGAACTTGGAGCAGATGACTATGTGACGAAGCCGTACAGTCCACCAATTTTATTAGCAAGGGCGAAACGATTATTAGAAAGTAGAAAAGCATCGAAGAAACCTTTAGAGAATGAAGATGATACGTTATCAATTCATGGTATCCACGTTCATTTTCCATCACGTACTGTTACTGTTGATGAGGTAGATGTTAGTTTAACGCATACGGAGTTTGAAATATTGGTGTATTTCATGAAAAACCAAGGGATTGTACTAACAAGGGAACAATTAATTTCAAGAATTTGGGGATACGAATTTGCTGGCGATGATCGAACAGTTAATAGCCATATTCGTAATTTGCGAAATAAATTAGGAGAGAAAGCAAAGTACATTACAACTGTAGTACGAACTGGATATAAATTTGAGGGGAATGTATGAGAAAAGGGATTGTACTAAAATTATTTACTCTCACAACAGCATTATGTATGTTAATTTTAGCGACGATATTTATTGGACAAACGATATTTTTCAAACAATATTATGCGAATCGAAAAGTAGAAGATATTAAAGTGAATTTAAATTCCTTTGAAAAGAATTATTTAAATTACGCAGGAAATGCAGAAGGAATTCAGAAACTGGAGCAAGACTTTTTTAGAGAAAATAATACGTGGATTACGACATTAGATCAGAATGGGAATTTAAAACATGTGGATGATTTTTATTTTGAGGTAACGATAGACCGTAGGAAACAAAAGGAGTTTGGACAACAAATATTCAAGATTCCCTTATACAATCTCGTCAATATAGAGGAGATTGATAATAAATCATCAGATCAGTTTTTAGGACAAACAATGTCTGTTTCTGGGATGAAACAAGAAGATAGTTTTATTCCATTCTCTTTCATGTTAAGTAAGCAAAATTTAAATGGATCTAATAAGCCATTAGAAAAAGCGTTTCAGGAGAAAATTAAATTAGATGAGGAGAAAAGGAGAGCAGCTGGGGAGCAACTTGTTAAGGAAAAGAAACCAGCTGTTCAGGAAGAAGCTGCTCAGGAATTAGGCTTTTACATAGAAGGACGTGTTACAAAAGTACAGTTCCCAGATGTAAAAGGTCCTGTGAATCCAATTTATAAAAATAGTATATTCTTGGATAACATAAAAGAATTTCAAACGGATTTATTATTAAAAGAAAGCAAGCACATACAATATGCAACACAAACAATGGACTATGAAAAAAATGATATAAAATATAAATTATTAATCAAACCAATAAAAGAAAAAGATGGATCGGTGACATACATATACGCGATGGCTTCTTTACAGCCTGTCGATGAGGCTGTGCAAATGGTGCAAGATTATTACATTTACATTGTTGCGTTTGTAGTCGTTCTTATATTTCTAGCTTCGTTCTATTACTCAAAACAAATCGCAAAACCGTTATTAAAAATAAATGATACAACGAAGAAAATAGCACATTTAGACTTTACAGAAAAAATCCCGATTACTTCAAAAGATGAAATCGGTGATTTATCGCAAAATATTAATACACTATCTAATAAACTACATTCACATATTGGACAGTTAGAACAAGATATTGAAAAAGAAAGAAAGTTAGAAAACACAAGGAAAGAATTTATTGCAGGTGTTTCGCATGAATTAAAAACGCCGCTGAGTATTATGAAAAGCTGTATTTCCATTTTAAAAGATGGGGTAGCTGAACATAAGAAAGACTACTATTTTCAGGCGATGGAAAAAGAAGTAGACAAGATGGATATACTAATTTTGGATATGCTTGAATTAGCTAAATTTGAGTCTGGCACATATAACATGAAGATGGATTCTTTCTATATAGATGGGGTGATTGAAGAAATATGTGAACAGCTTTCATCGGAGATAGAGAAAAAAGAACTGAGTGTGCACAAACATATATGTCCAGCAGAAGTGATGGGGAATCAAAATAGAATTGAACAAGTTATCGTGAACTTCATTACGAATGCCATACGTTATACACCAAATAAAGAGGATATTATTATTTCTACAATAGATGAGAAGGATCGTATAAAAGTGTGCATTGAAAATAAAGGTACTCACATTGAAGAGGAGCAATTAGATAAAATTTGGGATCGTTTTTATCGCGTGGATGCAGCGCGTCATCGTTCACAAGGTGGAACGGGGCTTGGGCTTGCCATTTCAAAGAATATTTTAGAACTACACGAAGCTGAATATGGGGTAAAGAATACAGAAGATGGTGTGTTATTTTACTTCTACTTACTGAAAAAAGCGTAGATCATACATGCTACGCTTTTTTTTAAGTTATTTTCATATTATCTTTACCTAATCTTTATTTTTAAGAGATATAATCTTGTTAGAAAAAGAGGTTATGTAAGGAGTAGATTAGCCATGAATAGCAATTTACTAGGTGTGATGGTATTTATTTTTCTTTGTGCATTTATTGTATTTATTATTGATATTACTCATTGAGAATTTTGATATAAAAAAGGGCGCTAGTTAAGCGCCCTTTTTGTTTGCATTTATTTGATAAGCATTGATGCTTTTGAATAAGCGTGGTGAAGTGATAAATAAAAATATAAGTAAAACTGTACATAGAATAAAAGAACCAAGCATTGTGCTGCCATTTACGATTAATGAATATAGCACAGCTGATTGACCTTTCGGTGCATATTGTCCCCAGAAAATAATACCGGCAATAAAGTGACAGAAGTAACGAGCTAGACTACCGATAAATGTAGCAACGATAATGAATCCAATTACTTTCTTTCCTTGGTTTTGTTTTGATGAAGGTTTATCTTTATGGCTACTTAAGTTTGATTGTTCGTTGCCATTCGCATTAGATGCTAAAAGTGCATTTTGAATTGGACGATAGAATAACCCGGAAAATCCGATAAAAGCAAAGGCAATGAAGTACTCAATGAATGCTTGAACTGGTGTTAAAATGTAGGCATCACCTACGACAATTTGTAATAGTCCCCAAACTAAACCACCTAAGAAAGCTGATTTAAAGCCCCAGCGGTAAGCAATAATAAAAATAGGAATCATAGCGAATGAGATAGAACCGCCTGTTGGAAGTTTAATTGATAATGGTAAAATGTCGATGACCATGGCGAAGGCTGCAAGAATAGCAGATTCGATCATCGCTTGTAAATTAGTGTTACGCATGTTGTCTCCCCCTAAATCCAAGTTGTACAAAAAAGAATAGATATCATAGGAGGATACGAAATACGTAAATAAAAATGAGGTATGTATTTCGGACGTTTGCACAATCCCTGCGTTAGCATTAACTAACAGGTTCGAAGGGTCGGAACGAAGTGTTCCCTCTCAGCGGCATGGCTCCCCCAGTGATAACGAGATTCTTTATTTGCTATTGTTTATTGTAAGCGAAATGGATGAGAATGGCAAACGAATACAGTATGACAATAATTGAAATAGAATTGTAGCGAAATGTTAATAAATATGAAGTAAAAGGGTATAGTACAAGAGAAATTGGGTGTGGTATAATTTTTTTGAAAATAATTATCATTCTCTTCTGAGGGGGAAGGTTATGAGCTTAGTAGATATTAAAATTGGAGAGAAAGTGTTAGTAAAAAGTATTCAGTCTTTAGATCAGCTATTAAAGCGTAGACTAGCTGCTTTCGGTCTTGCTGAAGGAAGCGAACTTCGCCTGAAACAGAAAGCGATGTTTAAAGGTCCTTGTACATTGGAGTGTCGTGGACAGTTAATTAGTATTCGTCATTGTGACGCGAAAATGATAAAGGTGGAATTAGCGTGAATAAGGTAGCTTTGCTAGGGAATCCGAATACAGGGAAGACATCATTATTTAATGCACTTACTGGTTCTTATGAGTATGTAGGAAACTGGAGCGGTGTAACAGTAGAAAAGAAGGTTGGTAAATTAAAAGATAGACAAGGAACATTAATTGATTTACCAGGTGTTTATGATTTAAATCCAGTTTCACGTGATGAAGGTGTTGTAACAAACTTTCTATTAACAGAAGAATTTAATCATATGTTAAATATCGTAGATTCCTCGCAGTTTGAACGAAATATGCATTTAACGTTGCAGTTGCTCGAATTTGGCAAGCCAGTTTCAATCGGTTTAAATATGGTTGATGTGGCGAAGCAAAGAGGAATTGTGATCGATGTAAAACGATTATCAGAACTATTAGGTGTAACAGTCGTTCCTGTCGTTGCAAGAAGTGGAAAAGGCTGTGAAGAACTACTTGCGACTCTTAAAGAAAATGACAAAAAAGAGAAAAAACCATTCCTTATTTCATATGGTGTACAAATGGATGAAGGAATTGGAGAAGTAATTGCTCTTTTAGAGACAGTGAATTACGAGCATCCGAGATGGCTAGCACTTCAATTTTTAAGCAATAACGAAGTAGTAGAAAAAGAAATGAAAGCATTACCAATTTATAAGGAACTCATAGCCATTCGATCTCGCTTAGAAGGAAAACTTGATTGTACGTTAGAAGAGCACATTTACAAAACTCGTGAAGCGTATATTGAAAAGTTAAAAACAAATGTTATGAAGCATGAGAAAGAAGGAAAAATTCCTTTTTCAGAAAAAATTGATAGATTAATTACACATAAAATTTTAGGACTTCCAATCTTTTTAGCAGTTATGTTTTTTATTTTTCAGGTTACGTTTACTTGGATTGGTACACCTTTATCGGATATGTTAGATGAGTTTTTTGGTGGCCAGCTTACGGATTGGGTGACGGCTGGACTTACAAGTATTGGAGCTTCTGATTTTATTCAAGCACTCGTTACAGAAGGTATTATTGCCGGTGTTGGTGCTGTGTTAGTATTTGTGCCACAAATCTTTGCACTATTCTTTTTCATTTCATTATTAGAAGACTCAGGATATATGGCGCGAATTGCAGTTGTAATGGATAGAATTATGGAGTTCTTCGGCTTAAACGGTAAAGCTTTTATTCCGATGATTATCGGTTTTGGCTGTAACGTTCCAGGTATTATGGCAGCGAGAACGATTGAACAGGAAAAAGAGCGTTTACTTACAATTTTAGTAACACCATTTATGTCTTGTTCAGCACGTTTACCTGTATATGCATTATTTGCGGGAGTGTTCTTCCCTCATAGTCAGGCAACTGTTGTGTTCTCTTTATACGTTGCAGGGATTGTCCTTGCGTTATTAGTTACAAAAATTATGTCTCTTACTATTTTAAAAGCAGAAAAATCTATTTTCGTCATTGAATTACCGCCTTACCGTGTGCCACAAGCGAAAACGTTATGGCTTAGCACATGGGAAAAAGGGAAAGGGTTTGTTCGTAAAGCAGGTACATTCATCTTTGGTGGCTCGGTTGTCATTTGGCTATTAAATTATGCAGGTCCATCAGGATTTGGTGTTGATATGGGAGACAGTTACTTAGCGATGATTGGTGGATTTATCGCACCGCTATTTGCACCGCTAGGCTTTGGAACGTGGCAAGCTGCAGCATCCCTTTTAACAGGTTTTTTAGCGAAAGAAGTTGTCGTTTCTACAATGGCGATTATTTATGCGGTTAAAGAAGATGTGCTTGGAAACGTAATGGGAGCACATTATACAGCATTATCAGCGTATGCATTTATGTTCTTTATTTTATTATACGTTCCGTGCTTAGCGACAGTAGCTGTTATTAAACGTGAAACAGGATCAGCGAAATGGACGATTTTCTCAGTCGTTTATCCGCTCGTAGTTGCTTATGTATTAACGCTTATTATATACCAAGTTGGATCTTTACTCGGATTCTAAAAGGAGATGTATGATGATGGTCAATATTATAATTGGAGCTATCATTTTTGGTTATGCAGCATATACGTTAGTTAATTTCGCAAAGCGAAGTAAAAAAGGAAAATGCGCAGCATGTTCTTTAAATAAGTCATGTCAGTCGCAAACCTGTAGTCCGGATATGGAGCAAATTGCTCATAATAAATAGAAAAAAGCTTTGCGAATTTCGCAAGGCTTTTTTTGTTTTACTTTTTAATTTTTACAAGTTGAGAAGCTTCTACTCCATTTGCTCCAGGTAGCTCTTTGCTTGGGTCTTTATCAAATTTCAAAATACCTACAGATTTTTCTTCACCTTTTACATTTACATATGTTGCATCATCAACGATAGCAAACATGTCTGCATAAGAACGGCCATCACCGATAATTGTATTGCCTTCATATTTTAATTTCGCGCCATCAATTGTAGCATTTTCAACTTTGTTTTTTGCGAATAATACACCTTGTTCTGTTGTTACAGCTGGTAATTTATCGATTGCCTTTGTATCATCATTTTTGCTGACTTTTTTAAGTAATTCTTTCTTAACAAGTTCATCACCAGTTTTCTTATCCATTACAAGTACTTTTTTACCCTCTAATGTTGTCATTTTCATTTTATAGAAGTCTTTTTCTTTTACTTCTTTCTTATTTTGATCTGTAATTTTTTGAACTTGCTCTTCTGATCCGTATAATACTAAACCGTTCGCTTTCTCTCCTAATAAAGAACAACCTGATAATGCTCCGAATGAAATTGCTGCTGCTAATCCGATTCCTACTAATTTTTTCATGATGATTTCTCCTTGTCATATGTTTTATAGTAAATACAGTTTTTGTATTAGTTCTTACATTTTGAGAAGCTTGTTTGTTGCTTCTGGTATTAGTGTATAAGAAATATCGGAACGTAACTATCGAATTAGCTTACAGTAACATTACAATAATGTAATTTAGTGAAAGTAAATAAAAATAAGTCAATTTTTGAGGATTTTAATTATAATATATTAGAAATATAATATATTAGAAATACAATATTATATCTGAAATGTCATATTATATTGGTTATATTTTGGAAATAACATGTAAGGACATATTAGTTTTGTTATAATAAACACATAGGCTGTAAAAATGAATATTCTTTACTGTAAAGGGAGATTTTTAAGTTTTCCAAGTAGTGAATTTGAAATATGAGGTATATCATAGGAGGAATTTGGATGTCTGTATTTAAACGATTACGAGATTTAACAATGTCAAATGTGTATTCATTAATTGAAAAAGCGGAAGATCCAGTTAAGATGACGGATCAATATTTACGCGATATGCAAGCGGATGTACAAGAAGCTGAGAAAAGTGTAGCAGCTCAAATCGCGCTTGAGAAAAAGTTCAAATTATTATTTGAAGAACAAGAAGCACTTGTGAAAAAGCGTGAAGATCAAGCTCATATGGCTGTTCAAGCTAGTAACTTAGATCTTGCGCGCCGTGCACTAGAAGAAAAACAAAATGCAGAGCAAAAAATGAATGAGTATAAAGCAAGCTATGAGCAAAATAAAGCAGCTGCTGATAATCTTCGTGCGAAGTTAGAAGAAATGCGTAAGCAATTAACAGAGCTGAAAAATAAACGTGAAACACTTGTAGCACGTGTAAATGCAGCGAAAGCACAAAAGAATATTAATCAGGCGATGTCTGGGTTTGATTCAAATTCAGCGAAAGCTGGTTTAAGCCGTATGGAAGAGAAAGCTCTTCAATTAGAAGCTGAAGCAGAAGCAAGCGGTGAAGTTTACAAAAAAGAAAAGTCATTAGATGATGAATTCGCAAGCTTAAACAAAAATTCTGCTGTTGACGATGAATTAGCTCGTATTATGAAGCAGTATGAGAAATAATATAGAATAGAGACAAATGAACCGACATGTCTAAACAAATTCATGTCGGTTTTCTATTCCCCCGCTATTTGACGGTAGTAAGACTCCCGCCTCAACATTTCGTGAAAGCAGAGAGGTTGGTAGGAGCCAATAATCAGTAGGGGATGGAAAATGCCCCACTGATTAAAGTTTCACTTTATATTTAGAGGAGGTTTTGCAATGACATGGATGAATATAGTAGCCATGCTCGTATGGACTGGAGCGAGTGCAGTACTTTTATTTGCAATTATGTGGGTTGATTCAATTTTTACAAAATACAATGATTTAAAAGAAATAAAAAATGGGAATACAGCTGTAACAACTCGTTTTGTCATGAAATTATTCGCACAAGGTTACATTTTATCTCAATCAATAACGAAAGCAAATGACTTATGGCAAGCACTACTTGCTTCAGCAGTTTCTTTCGTTATTTTATTAGTGGTAGAAATGTTTATTGAATTTGTGCTAAAGAAAATGTCTGGTTTAGATTTAGAAGAAGGTACGAAAGAAGGCAGCGTTGCGCATGCGATGTTAGCTGGATCATTACATATTGTTGGCGCACTTATTTTAGGGGCTTGTTTATAAAGAGAAAAGGAGGGGTAGATTGTGAGCTTATTTAAACGAATTAAAAATATAATGAAAAGTCCAGAGCCGCTGAAGCCGGAAAAGAGTCTTTTAACGTTAGCTCCTGGCGATATGATTGAAGTTTCATTAGTTATGTACGAATTAACTGGAAAAACGAGCATGCATTCTCGTAAGGAAATTGTTTTAACACTGCAAGATGGGAAAGATATTCGTTATTTGAAAATTGAAGATCGTGAAAATACGTATTATAAATTATATACACCAATTGATGGTCGTTTAGATTCAATTGATGAAGTCCCGACGACAATTGAAATGGATGATACTGAGTATCATATGGAAGAGCAATATAACGGACGTGTTGTTGTAATGGGGAAAACACCATTCGCTGCTTCAGAAGAACAGTACGTATGGGAATTTCAATCTGATAACCGAAAATTATTACGTATTGAATGGCAAAATGGTCGCACAATGATGTATGAGGGAGAAGCAATCATTCCTGCTGATGTACAAATTATAAGAGCAACGTAAGGGGGCGTAATCATGTCAAACCGATTGTTTACCATGATTAAATCGTTCGTGATCCCTATACTTGCTATCGTTATTTTACTTGTTGTTGCCGGTTATGCTTTATCAGGCTGTCAAGGCGGGCAGACGAAGTCGATTCAAGACCGTTATCCACTCGAGTCTGTTGCAAAGGAAGGTAAACAAGAATCTTACGTGTATAGGGCCGCCAATCGGTCTGTTCCTGAAGTAGCAAAGGAACTCATTAATGAAAGAGAACCGAAGCAAGCATCTAAAGAAGACGAAAATCAAATGTTCCTCGTTTATTCTGATAAGATTTATAATCTGCAAAAGGATAAAGAGAAACCGTCTGATACGTTAATTGAAATAAGTAATAAAGAGTTTGTCCGTCAAAATTACCAACCATCCTTCTTGCAAGGGTATATTATGGGGAGTATATTAAACGATATATTCGGTTCAAAAAAATCATCATCTGGTGATTATCGAGGATATAATGACAGACAAAATCATAAACCAGTTATTCCGGAAAGGCCACCTACGAAAGAAGAAAAGAAAACCCCGCCTCCAATTACGAAGGAAGGGAAAGGATCTATCATTAAGCGAGGCGATAATGTAGATTCGAAGTCATCAGTAGGTGATAAGGGAAGTATTACTGAAAAAGGAAATAATACGACGCCTCCACCTTCTACCGGAAGCAAAGGGAAAATTACAAAAACACCAGGTGGTTCAAGCGGATCAGATGTGAAGCCGAAATCATCTATTAAAACCCCGCCAAGGAATACATCTCCTCCGAAAACGAGGGTCGGTGGTTCTGGGAAAATTACGAAGAGAAGATAGTATAGAGACCGAAAAGTGTAAATTGCTTTTTGGTCTTTTTTTTGTCGTGGAAATTAATTCCTTATAGCTGGTACAATGAAGTTATAAGGAGGAGATTATTATGACTATGTATAAAAGATTTAGTGTAATTATGTTCCTCGTATTATTCTTAAGTTTGTTTATTAGCACAACGATGAAATTTCACTTTGTAGTAGGTATTCTATGGATACTATGTACATGTACTCTTTTTCTATATGTTCCGCTTCGTTTTCAACAAGAAGTGCCGGTTTTTCAAAAGTATGTAGAGTGGATTAAACGAGGGAGCCGGTGGGGCGAGTAAAAATATATCAGCGCTTATTGGAATATATCGACCGCAACTCCAAATATATCAGCGCTTATTGGAATATATCGACCACAACTCCAAATATATCAGCGCTTATTGAAATATATCGACTTACCGACAAAAACTGACAACGATAGCAACTTAATAATAAAACGAGGCTGTGCCAAAATGTTGGCACAGCCTCGTTTTTCATAACGATTAATGAATATCACGTTTCTTGAAATTACCGCCTTTTACTTCTGCTACGTCATAAACTGTAATAAAGGCATTTGGATCGATTTCATTAATAAGATCTTTCATTTTACTTTCTTCTAAACGGTTAATTACACAAGAAATTTCTTTGAATTTCTCTCTTGAATAACCACCGTATACTTCGTTATACGTTGCGCTTCGGCCTAAACGATCGCGAATTGTTTCTACCATTAATTCAGGCTCTTTTGTGATAATTTTAAATGTTTTCGAACCACTTAAACCAACTTCAACGATATGAATCACTTTCGAAGCAATAAAGTAAGCAATTGCCGAAAGAATAGCTCCTTGAAGACCGAATACTGTTGATACGAAAATAAACACGAACATGTTTAAGAATAAAATAAGGTCACTCGTTCCAAAAGGTAACTTGCGAGAAAGTAATACAGCTAGCATATCGATTCCATCTAATGCTCCGCCATTACGTAATGCTAGTCCCATACCAAAACCGATAATAATACCACCAACAACTGTAACTAATAATGTATCGCCTTCAATAATAGTTGGTATTCCGTGCATGACAACAGTACCTATTGCTAATGAAGCAATCCCGATAATGGAATAAATTGCAAAGCTTTTACCGATTTGCTTATATCCTAACCAAACGAAAGGAATGTTAATAACTGCGATTAGAGCCCCTAATGGCAATCCAAATAATCTTGAACTAACGATACTTAAACCAGTTACACCACCGTCGGATACGTTATTTGGAATTAAGACAGCTTCTAATCCGTACGCTGTAATAAATGCCCCAATAATAATCATCAAAGCTTTTGAAGCGATTTTTAGCTTATTGGGCTTGTTTTTGATAGTTTTCTCCATATAATTTCCTCGTTTCAGACTAGTTTCTTGTTTGTTACATCATTCACACCTAAATTTCATTTTAACATTTAATTTGAAAAAATTCTCCTTTAATGGATGTATGCAGGGAATATTATCGCCATATTATCTTTAAAATATTTTTGAAATGAGTATAAGAAATCCCATCCTTTCAAAGGATGGGATGCTATTAAGAAAATATAAAACTAAGTACTGACACGAATAAAGCGAATCCTAAAATAGCTCCGCAAAACTTCATATGACGTTTACGTCCCATTACGACAATCGCAACGTATTCACGAATCATTGCATTAGGCCAGTAATAAAATGCAGTTTTTGATCCAATTCCTTGGCTATTCAGGCCAGCTTGTCTTGCATATATACCAGCGCGGAAAAGGTGGAAATTATTCGTTGTAAAAATACTTCTATACTTACCTTCAGGTTTTAAAGAATCCATAATTTCTTTAGAGAACGACATATTTTGATATGTGTTTACAGAACGATTTTCTTGCACTGTATGTTCAAGAGGAATTCCTTTTTCGACCGCATAATTTTGCATCGCTTCTGCTTCAGGAAGCCCTTCATCTGGACCTTGTCCACCAGAGAAAATAATTGTTGGTGGTGTATTCACAGCTGCTTGTTTCCAATAAAAGTCGATAGCTTTATTAATGCGGCTTGCAAGTAAAGGTGGTACTTTATCATTAATTAAGCCACTACCGAGAACGACGATGAAATCTTGATTACGTCTTGGTCTGTTGAATTGGTATAGAAAATAAGCACTTAAAAAGTTAGATAAGTGTATAAAGAAATATACGCTTATAAGAGAAATACCTGCAAAAATAGGCTCTAAATGTGATGAGACCAAACTTGCTGGATTTATAATAGGGAGTAACATAAAGAATAACATCGCTAATGCAGCAAGGAGCGTTAAACAGTTAGTGAACCGTCTTCCTTCTCGCTTCATTAAAATTCTTGCATTAAGAAATAATCCAAACATTAAAGCGATAATACCGAAAGGAAGCATAATGAGGAGTGCTAAAAAAGGTAAAAATATAATGTAACGCAAGACAGCACTATCTGAGTTTAAAGATGCGATTACGCAAAAAAGAAGGAAAAAACAGATAAAGGCATTAAATAAAAAGCCGTTTATGATTTTTCGCGGATCTTTTAAATAAGAGATAAGAAAAATAATAAACAATATAAGAGGAATAATTCCAAAATACAGCATAAATATAGTACACCTCAACTTGTATAAGAATTTGACATATCTTTTATATTACATGATTTCATAAGTGAAAATGAAAGAAAAAGGATTTTGAATTTTCTCAATAAATTATATAGATACATATGTTAAAATATATGTAAGGCGATATATTAAAAGTAAAATGGTTGAAGGGGCACTCGGTAGAGTGTCTTTTCTTTTTTGTATGTAATTGTGCATATTATATTTATTTTAAAATGAAGAGGATTAAAATATAAGTTGTAGACAGACTTTATAAAGCAGAATTTTGTACAAGCATTTCCCTCAATTTTTTGTATCTAACAATCGTATAACAATAAAGTGAAACTTTAATCAGTGGGGGATTCATCCCCAGCTGATTATTAGTTGAACCAATCGGGCATTTACAGGCAGTTGATCCCCCACCTAACTTTTTTTCTTTCGCTGAATTTTGAGGTGGGGGTCTTACTGCCTGTTAATGCGGGATAAATAATTCTGTTTTATAGTGTCTGTTTATGAAAAGTGTCTTCTTTGAGGGCACTTTTTGTTGTTTAGTGGAGATGAGTTTTTACTGTTAACATAGTGGAAACTATCTATACTAAACATTAGCAATCTTCCGTATAAACATTATCAATTTACTATATATTCCAGTGGTGTTAAGTTAAATATGAAAGGCTTTCTTTTTCAAAATATTACCCCTAATAAAATTTTGAAGAAGTCAACTGTCTCCAAACTTGCCATTCATGCTTAGAGAAAAAGCACTCATTTTGAGTGCTTTTTCTTATTGAAACATGCTATTTTTATAGGCGATTTTCATAAAATGAAAGTAAGGAAATGAAAGTAGGTGAAAATATGCCGGCAGTTGTTGAGGGTGTTATTATTGAAAACTGCAATGGGACGATTAATTTAGGGGATAAATATAATGTGCAACCGATTGAAAAGACGAAAGCTTATAATGGATCGGGATCATCGAACACTGGATTAAATGTAAGAACATTTAGTGGTATTAGTACGGCAGATGTAAAGGATAGCGATGTGTATGACCAAGTCATTCAATCTACGTTATAATTTTTATATGTAAAATTGCATAATGTGATGTGTCTGCTGTGTGATACAATTTAGCTGTGAGCTGTTAGTGATTCTTCTGCATCATAGTTGTTAGATTGAAAGTATAACATCTTATCCTGCTAGTTGCGGGCAGTAAGACTCCCACCTCACAGATCGGCTTGTGCTGAGCATTTAGGTAGGGAATCAACTGCCCGGAAATGTCCGATTGGTGTGGGCTAATAATCAGTGGGGATGAACAAAACCCCCACTAGTTATAGTTTCACTTTATCGAAAATCATACGTAAAAAAGACACTTCAAACGAAGTGTCTTTTTTCATTTTAGTGATACCCTTTAGCGGAGTCTTTATGAATTTTATTTTTAAAGATACTGTAGCTCCAAAGTTGATAGCCAATAACAATTGGTACCATAACTATTGCAACGAAGAACATAATTTTTAAGTTTAATTGGCTACCAGCTGCGTTGTATAACGTTGTACTATAGGCGTCGTTAATGCGAGAAGGTAACATTCTTGGGAACATACCTGCAAAGCCAGTTGTCATAAACATTGCGATTGTTAAGCAAACAAATGTAAAGGCAAGGCCGATTTTATGTTTGTACACCATAATAAGTGCGAGTACACTCATTAACATTGCAAGTACTGGAAGAATAAATAGTAACGGATATTCCGTAAAGTTTTGGAATAAGTTTGTGCGATTTGCAGTTGCTACATAGAAGATAGCTAAAATGATAGCAGCTGCCATTGAAAATGGTCTTGCGATTTTATAAGCACGATCGGATACTTCACCAGTCGTTTTAATCATAACCCAAAGAGCACCAGATACGACGAATATAGCAGTGAAGAACAGACCACCTAAAATACCGTAATGGTTTAGTAAGCTAAGTAGATTTCCTTCATAGCCATTTTTTCCGATTTGTAGTCCGTAATATAGGTTAGCGAATGTAACACCGAATAAAAAAGCGATTAGGAAACTACCAATTGTAAATGCCCATTTACAAGTTTTTTGCCAAATTGGTGAATCATCTTTATGCATAAATTCAAGTCCAGCAGCACGAGCAAATAGTGCAAGTAATACTAAAAATAGTGGTGTGTATAGGTAACTAAACATATTTGCATATGTGATTGGAAAGGCAGCAAATGTTGCGCCACCAGCTGTAATTAACCATACTTCATTACCACCCCAGAATGGACCAATTGCTTCTTGTAATTGATTTCGTTCTTGTCGGTCTTTCGCAACGAATGGGAAAATCATTCCGTTACCGAGTGCGTAGCCATCAAGAATGAAGTAAACTGTCCAAATTACGCCCCATAAACCGAACCAGATGATTGCAAGCATATCATGAGACATGAGCTGTACCTCCTTCAGTAGCAGGCTCTTCTAATGCAGATGGTCCTTTTTTTGCGAACTTCAGCATTAAGTATACGTCTGCAATTAAAAGTAAAGTGTAGAACAATATTAAACTAATTAAGGAGAACCAAATTTGTGGAACTGATATAGGTGATACAGATTCTGCTGTACGCATGAGTTTATAAACTGTCCATGGTTGACGACCTACTTCAGCGACAATCCAGCCAGCGTTAATCGCAATGTACGGAAGTAAGACAGACCACATTGTAATTTTTAAATAACGTTTTGAGTTTTCTAGTTTTCCTTTTCGGTTTAAATAGAAGCCGTACCAAGTTAATGCCATAAAGAACATGCCAAGTGCGACCATTAAGCGGAAGCTATAGTACACGAGGTTAACGTTTGGACGATCTTCTTTCGGAATATCTTTTAAACCAACAATTTCTCCATCAAATGAGTTTGTATAGAAGAAACTTCCGAGTTTTGGAATTGTAAGTAGTTCAAAGTTCTTTTCATTTTTCACATCAGGAATTTGAATGATTGAGAAACCTTGTCCTTTTCCAGTTTCCCAAACTGCTTCCATCGCAGCTCCTTTAGCAGGTTGATATTTAGCTGCCGATACACCAGATTGATGTCCCATAAACGGTGTAATAGTTGCGGCGAATAAGCCTAACATTAAACCAAACTTAAATGATTTTTTGAAGAATTCCACTTCATTTTTACGTAGCAAGTGATAGGCACTAATGGCCATAACGAAGAAAGCACCAACGATATAACAACTAATTACAGTATGGAAGAACATGTTCCAAGCATATGGATTTGTAACAAGTGCCCAGAAATCATTTAATTCAGCGCGGCCGTTACGTACTACATAGCCAACAGGATTTTGCATAAAGCCGTTTGCTGTAATAATCCAAAGTGCGGAAATATTTGTTCCAAGTGCAACCATCCACATACAGAAGGCACGGAACTTTGGTGAAATTTTGTCTTTACCGAATAACCATATTCCCATGAACGTAGATTCTAAGAAGAAGGCAACGAGTGCTTCGATTGCGAGAGGGGATCCGAAAATATCTCCCATATATTTGGAGTACTCAGACCAGTTTGTTCCAAATTGGAATTCCATCGTAATCCCGGTTATAATCCCCATTACGAAGTTAATTGTAAATAATTTACCCCAGAAATTTGCCATTTTGCGGTATGTTGGATTCAATGTGCGGGCGTATTGAGTTTCCATACATGCTACTAAAATAACAAGTCCGATTGTTAAAGGTACAAATAAAAAGTGATAAAAAATAGTAATTGCAAATTGAAAACGACTTAGTAACAGAACGTCGGACATAATAAATATTCACTCCTTTTTTACATTATCTACAATCAGTTTATAGTGAAAATACGTTTAAAGTATGTGAAACTTGTTACAAAGCTGTGTGTATATTTTGAAAGAATTATGTCGATTATCTGAAAATATCTTATTTTTACTATAAAGCGATATCCTTTTTGAGTTTTTCATATTTTGGTACACTATTTATGTAGTGTAAATGAGAGAAAAGAGGGTTCCTTACTATGAAGTCATTAGAAGAGATTTTGCAGTACAATGAGAAATTTGTTGAAGAGAAAAAATACGAAGAGTATGAAACAGGAAAATTTCCAAATAAAAAAATGGTAATTATCTCTTGTATGGATACTCGTCTTGTTGAATTATTACCGAAAGCGATGAATATGCGTAACGGTGATGTGAAAATTATTAAAGTAGCAGGCGCTGTTATTTCCCATCCATTCGGAAGTATTATGCGTAGTATTTTAGTTGCTGTATACGAACTTGGTGCCGATGAAGTTTGTGTAGTTGGTCACCATGATTGTGGTATGGCAAAAATTCAAGCAAGCAGTACAATTGAGAAGATGAAAGAGCGCGGTGTAACAGATGAGAAATTAGATACACTCCGTTATTCTGGAATCGATTTAGAAAGATTCCTACAAGGGTTCTCTAGTGTTGAAGAAAGTGTAGAACATAGTGTATCAATACTTCGCAATCATCCGTTACTTCCGGAAGAAGTACCTGTTCACGGTCTTGTTATAGATCCTGATACAGGAAAATTAGATTTAGTTGTGAATGGTTACGACAATTAAGAATTTACTTTGTCATCCTTTTTATCTGGGACAGGATCAAATCCTCCCGGGTGGAAAGGGTGACATTTTAATATACGCTTACAAGTAAGCCAAAAACCTTTCAATGCACCATGCTTTTGAAACGCCTCTAATCCGTAATGAGAACAAGTCGGATAAAAGCGGCACGTTGGCGGTGTCATCGGCGAAATAAATTTTTGATAAAAGCGTATAATTCCAATGAAAATCTGTTTCATAATGGTCTCCTTTTCAGCATATTCTTAAAGTATTATAGCACGACTGTACATAATACTTTACTAATGTTCATTTCCGTTATATCATATTGGATATAACGGAATTAAATTAAAAGCGGGAGAGATGTTGTATGCCATCAGTAGAAAGCTTTGAATTAGATCATACGATTGTAAAGGCACCTTATGTAAGACATTGCGGAGTTCATAACGTAGGTAGTGACGGTATTGTAAATAAATTCGATATTCGTTTTTGCCAACCGAATAAACAAGCAATGAAACCAGATGTTATTCATACGTTAGAGCATTTATTAGCATTTAATTTACGTAAATATATTGATCGTTATCCGCATTTTGATATTATCGATATTTCACCAATGGGCTGCCAAACAGGATATTATCTTGTTGTAAGCGGAACACCAACAGTTCGTGAAATCATTGATTTATTAGAACTAACATTAAAAGATGCGGTTCAAATTACAGAAATTCCAGCTGCAAACGAAACACAATGTGGTCAAGCGAAGCTTCACGATTTAGAAGGAGCACAACGCTTAATGAACTTCTGGTTAAGCCAAGATAAAGACGAACTTGAAAAAGTATTTGGATAAAGAAAAACTGCCTGTGAAAAGGCAGTTTTTTTATTTGTAAAAGAGAAAAGTACAGGTTTTATAGAAAAACAATGAGTTTCACTTATTAGCATTTTTAAGAAATGAAAGGCAGTAGGTGAATATATTAATGAGAGCTCCTGTTTGAAAAACAGGAGTTTTTTGTGTGAATGGAGTATTGACTTTAACGTATACGTCAAAGTTTATAGTGAAGATAAATAAGGCGTGAGGAGGAAACGATGGATAAGTATAGCATTGGTGAAATTTCAAAAGAAACGAATGTAACGACGAGAACACTTAGATATTATGAGGAAATTGGATTATTAAAACCGTCGTACGTTGCTGAGTCAGGATATCGTTACTATTCAAAAGATGATGTAATTACATTGCAACAAATAACAACGTTTAAAAAGCTTGGTTTTAAGCTTTCGGAAATAAAAAAAGTGTTAAAAGAGGAAAAGGGGAATTCAGAAGAAAGATGGAAAAGTGCAATTCAAAATGAAATTCAAACAATACAAGCGGAAGTAAAAAGATTACAGGACTTAGAAAAACTATTATATACAGCATTTCATTCCATTGAATTAACTGGAGAGCTTAAAACAGAAGATTTAATGTTATTCATAAAATCAGTACAGGGAATTGAGCAGAGAGAAAATTTCCGACAAAAATATTTTACGGAGGAAGAACAGAAGGTTATAGAGGATTTACCAACACTTGAAGAAAATGATGAAAGAACGAAAGGATGGTTACAAGTATTAAGAGAAATTCGTCAGCGTATAAATGAACCAGTAGATTCACCGGAAATTCAAAAATTAGCGGAAAGGGTAGTGGCTTTTTCAATGCACGCATTTCATGAAGATGAACAATTAATAAATAAGTATTGGGATTTAATTAAACCTGAAGAGGGAGAGATTGCCAGAGTATACGGACTTGATTTAGAAACGATGAATTATATAGAAAAGATGATGGATTGTTATTTAAAAAAGGAGGAGGGGAAATGACTGGCACGGGAAAAGAGAAGCTATATGGAATTAAGCATGCGCGGATGGAGAGGCAAAATTTTTTTATAAGCATCTGGGGATTTTCATTTTTGCACAACTTCTATTTATTTTTATAGTAGGGCTTGTACCAGCTCAAGAGTTGCCAAGCGGTTCCTATTTCCTTCATATGAAAGAGTGGATTTTAAATAAACAAATTGGATTTTATAAAAATGAAACGATTAATACGATTACAAGTGTCTGGACATCAGTGCTTATTATTCATTTTATATGGGCGATGTCTTACATTCTTTTTCCGAAAAAGAAGCGTAATTCTTCGAAACAAGAAACAAGAGAAGAAATAAAAGAAGAAGTGAAAGAGAAAAAGGAGATTAGCATAAATAGGGCGTGGATGTATTTAGTATTTGGGGGCTTAATTGAAATATATTGGGCGACAGGATTAAAAACAAATTCAATGAGTATTTTGACACTCATTGCAATTTTAGTGAGCTTTCAACTACTAATTGAAGCAACTAAAAAAATTCCAATTGGTACGGCATATGCAGTATTTACTGGAATTGGTACAGTTGGAACGATATTGGTAGATATTTTATATTTCAAAGAACCATTTTCGCTCATCAAAATTTTCCTCGTTTGCTTATTGGCACTATTTATTATCGGATTGAAATTTAGTGGGAATAAGGAAGAGGTGAAATAGAGTGGCATGGATCTATTTAATTATAGCTGGGCTCTTTGAAATTGTCGGTGTAATTGGGATAAAGAAAGTAGCAAAAAATAATAGTTGGACGAATAATATTATTTTAATAGGTGGTTTTATTATTAGTTTTCAATTTTTAACGATGGCGCTTCAAGAAATTCAGTTATCGATCGCATATGCAGTTTGGACTGGAATCGGAACGCTCGGGGCAGCAGTTGCCGGTATTTTATTTTTTCAAGAACCTAAAAACGCTTTTCGGATTATTTGTATCGTTGGGATTATGGGGACGATTATTGTATTGAAAGTAGTGAGTTAAAGAAGAGCACATAAGCTCTTCTTTTTTATGGAAGTATGTCAGAAATCCCAACGAAGAAAGTGATTATCCCAACTATAAAACAAAAGATAGCTTTCGATTTTTGTTTTTGTTGTATTTCAGCAACTCCCGAAAGAATAAATGTGATGCTTAAAAGGATAAATACATAAGAGGAAAGAATAGAAATTTGTGCAAAAAGACTAAAAAAAGCAAGAATAAAAGCAATAGCAGATAGTAAGATTCGAAGGTTTGTTAGCACAGTATCCTCCAATTTATTAACTGTTTAAAAAATCCAAATTAGTGAGAGGTAATGGTCAGTAGGTGATTGGAAATTACATGTTATCTTTAGTGAAAGTAGTTCGATATTACAATGAAGAGCATAAGACTAGAAACGAAAAAATGCGAGATACCCATTGATTTTCTTCCGGATTTCAGTTCATTAATTCCTAGAAGAATAAAGAAACAACTGAGAGCAAATTGCATGTATGGGAGAAGTGTGAAGTTGTCGGTAGCAAGAGAATAAGTGCAAAGAGAGAGTGTGAGAAGCATGAAAAAATAGCGTAATCCAGTTAGCATTGTATACCTCCTTTAAAGAGACTATTTATCGAAATATTTCTGAGAAGCCAAGAAATAAAGCACCAGCTCCTGCTAACAGAGCAAGTATACTACCACCTTTTTGCTGTTTTAAGATTTCCTCTATACTAATAACGAAAGCCATCATCCCTAAAAAGATGAACATATAAGGCATAATTTCTCTATTACTAGTAAAGAAACTATAGATTGCTATACATAAAGCAATAAGTGAAAAAGTAATTCGCAATCCTTTTAGCATACATGTATCCCCTTTATTTTATATAGCTAATGATAAGAACAATCCAAATGAAAGCACCGGCAACAATACAAATGAATCCTGTTCCTGAATCCTTCTTTTTTATTTGTTCCATTGCAATGAGGAACATGAGAGCTCCTAATAAAAATTGTGAAAGTGGTAGAAAGTTATTTTGACCTGTATAGAGCCCGATTATCGACATTATGATCACAGTGAGTGCGATTGCAATGCGAAGTACACGAAGCATATTATGAATCCTCCTTATTATTTTTTGTATAAGGATTATCTTCTGGTTTATCAACGGAATGTTTGTATGCATAGCCTTTATTAATCGTCATGACGGAGAGTACTAGTATGACTAGGACGATTATGATACCGATAATTAATATTTTGAACATGAAATCCCTCCTTTTCTTTATTTTACATAATTTTGTAATTAATGAAAACAATAGAAACTAAAAGGATGAAAGAAGGGTGTTACATGGAGAAGAAAAAAACATATTATATATCAATAGGTAATGGTCAAATTTCACAAGTGAAGACGGCAGATACGTACAATTTTGAAGTTTACGCAAATGATGAGGAAATTACGGAGTTAAGAGCGTACTTTGATCAAGCATATGTAGAGGATTTAGGTTCATTTGTACGGTCTCACGTTCCATTTGTTGAATATCATCACGATTCAAATAATGATCGATATGATGAACAACTACAAAAAGCATATAAAATGATTTACGAATTAGGAAATCATGAGACGAAAGAATTAGTCGCACAAATGGGAATAATCAATGGATTGTAATTGGATAATATTATGCAGAAAAGCGAGAATATGCTACAATTTGTGGTAGGAAAAACTTGTAACCATCAATAGGGGAGTAATGGCATGTACAAATTTAAAGATTATTACCACAACACTGTACAATTATCGTTTGAACGTTATCCATTTTCTCCTGAGCCAAAGCATGTTTGGGTTGTATGCCGGTACGGGGATCAATGGTTATTAACGCATCATTTACGTCGCGGTCTTGAATTTCCAGGTGGTAAAGTAGAACTAGGGGAAACACCGGAAGAAGCGGCGGTTCGAGAAGTTCATGAAGAAACCGGCGGCATAGTTTCGGATTTAACTTACTTAGGACAATATAAAGTATCTGGAAAAGACAAAATAATCATTAAAAACATTTATTTTGCAACAATTAGTGCGGTAGAAGAACATACGCATTACGAAGAAACGAAAGGGTCTGTTTTATTAAAAGACATTCCTGATAACATTAAAACTGATAGAAAATTTAGCTTTATTATGCGCGACGATGTATTAGCGCGTACGATGAAACATATAGAAGAAATCGGCTGTTTTACGAAGTAAAATGGCCGGTTTCTTTTTTTGTTCGAGAATGTAAATATATCTTTACATAATTTTGGGTATATTATACAATTTTGTAAAGATGTATTTACATTTTAGGAGGAGAAGATGGATAAAAGAAAAGAAACGACTGTTACTGTTTCGATGGTTAAATTAAATATCTATTCATTTTTTATAATATTAGCTCTAGCGATTGGAATTAGTTTTTTACATGCGCTTTTTTCAGGCGGGTTTCAAGTTGAAATTACATTGCCCGTTATGTTTCTTTTAATTATTGGAATGATTGTTCTCGTTTGTATACATGAAGCGATACATTTAATAGGATTTCGCTATATCGGAGGTGTTCCGTGGAGTGAACTAACATGGGGTGTCAATTGGAAATTAGGTGTAGCATACGCTCATTCTAAAAAAGAAATTACAGTAAAGCAAATGAAGAAAGTTTTAATGTTGCCATTTTTACCGACTGGAATTTTACCAATTGCAATTGGATTAGCGATGAATGTTCAAGCGATCTCATTTTTAGGGGTTCTACTAACAGCAGGTTGTATTGGTGACATTGCTCTGTATCAAAAAGTTTCAAAGTTTCCAGATGATGCACTAGTAAAAGATCATCCGAGTAAACCGCAGTTTACAGTTTATGAACAATAAAGGAAGAGGAGGCGTTTTTAAATAACGGCCTCCTCTTTTTGGCGGTAAATCGCTTATATAATTTATTTACTATTATCTTGTTTTTATCTCTACCTCTAAAAATGAAAGAACATCTAATAAATCATCTATCACACGTGAATGCTCGAAGTCACCCCAAAATAAATCTCTCTTCCAAACGCCAAGAATTCCTACTTGTTCAGAACCGAGCGCGTCGTTTTCTGGATGATCTCCAACGTAAAGACATTCTTCGGCTTTTACATTCAGCTTTTGTAAAGCACGTTCGAAAATTTCAGGATGAGGTTTTTTGATTCCTTCCGCTTCTGAAACGAGAATTGTATTTGTATACGTATGTATGTTTAATGCTCGAAGGTTGCTCATTTGAAATTCAGTAAAGCCGTTTGTAATTATACCAATTTTAATGTTTCGCTGTTTTAATTGTTGAAGTAGTTCATGCATGTTTGGGAAAGGAATACAATGATGTCGGAAGTTTGTAATGTAGTCGTGCAACAGTTGCTCTGGCGTTAAAGTGGTAATGTTGTATTCGCAAAGGAGAGTGGAATATACCTTATCTTTCCACGTGTAACCATTATTATCGAGCTCGAGAAAACGAGAGCAATACTCGAATTTTTCTATGTTTATCAAATGAAAGGCGAAACGATTATATTGATCACGAATAAATTGCTCTAGAGATTGGCGACGATCTAATAGTGTTCCATCTAAGTCAAATAATACTGCTCGAATCATGGGAAACCTCCATACAGTTTTTATAATTAATTATCGCATATTCGTTAAAAAATGATTATGATATTTTTGTAGAATGGAATAATGGAGGGGCGTATGAAAAAACTGTATGGCAAGTTAGTGTGTTTTATGATTTCAACGGGCTTAGTAGCTGGATGTGATATGTCGGAGCAAACTTCAAAAAGAGAGAAAAAAGATGTGTGCAAAACGACAGAAGAATGTGCACAAATAGGTGATAAGACGCTTCAAAAAGTATATAAAAAAATAGATGGACTTTCAGAACTTGAAGTACTAGAGGATTATGTTTTAGAAGGAAATTCAAGTAATGATATGAAAGAAGCGGAAATGAAAAAAGAGGATGATGAAAATTATTTCTTTTTAGCTTCTTATTATATTGATGGTGATGAAATTGTAGATCCGTATTTCGATAAACTAGATCGGAAACGATTGAATAAGGCGTTCGCAGAAGATAAAGAAGCGAAAGAAGAGATACTAAAACAACGTCAAGATAAAGCGTATCATCAATCATTATGGGAGATGTATAGCACTCTTATTCCAGCTAAGTATCGCACTGACATAAAAGAGTTTGACATGGTAACAGATGGTTACGATGGAATTGTCGCCCACGTTATGCCGAATGTAGAGTATCCGAAGGAGTGGACCCTTAGTTTAGATACGCTTGATTCTGCAGTAAATATTGATCAAGTGATGAAAACATTAATACATGAGACAGCACACGTATTAACACTCGGGCATAAACAAATATCAGTAAATGAAAAATACTTAAAGGCTTTTGAAGAAGAAAAAGATATTTCATCATACCAAAATAAATGTAAATCTCTTTTCTTGCAAGAAGGATGTGCGAAGGAGAGCTCTTATATAAATCAATTCCACAATTTGTTCTGGAAACCAATTGAGCAGGAGTGGACAGAAAAGAAAGTGGAAGAAAGCGAAGAAGCTCAAATTGAATTTTTTAAAGAGAAACAAAATGAGTTTGTTTCTCTTTACGGGACGACAAATGTAGCAGAAGACATTGCAGATACATTTACAGCGTTTATTTTACAAGATTCAAAAAAGGTGAAAGAAGGAACGGAGTTAAAATATAAAAAAATTGCGTTTTTCTATCAGTTCCCTGAGCTTGTAAAAATGAGAGCGGAAGTGTTAGCTGGATTATATGATGTTTCGAAAACGATAGAGTAACCAATTGGACATGAATGTGAGCTATGTATCCGATATATTTTAGCCAAGAGAAAACGTGAAGAATTTTAGTTCTTTACGTTTTTTATGTTGAAAAAGTTGAAAATTCTGTCTTTTTTTAAAAAAGAAGAAGGAACTAGTGCTATAAAAGAGAATTAGTATAAAAATGTCACAATTTAGACACAATTATAATGCGCGTGTTGTAGGGACTATAAGTTTACTCTCGAGGAGGTAATGAAACGTATGAAAACGATTCTTGCTGTTGCTGGTCTCATTTGGGTAATGTCTCACGGTTTTCCGATTTTTGAAGGGGAGCAAATTCGTAGTGCACTAAATAAAAAGTTCAACGATTATCATGTAATAGATCGAAAAGATAATGTCGTTACAGTACGTGTGAAAGACTGTTTCCATACAGTTACGGTTGCCGATGGAAATGTTACAAATGAAACAAAAATGTGTGATAAAAGGTAAAAGAAAGAAGCTGACTCTAGCATAT
Source organism: Bacillus cereus group sp. N31 (assembly GCF_016483245.1). Taxonomy (NCBI): domain Bacteria; kingdom Bacillati; phylum Bacillota; class Bacilli; order Caryophanales; family Bacillaceae; genus Bacillus; species Bacillus cereus group sp. N31. Next base: position 88,217 of record NZ_JAEHCH010000018.1, read on the forward strand.
CGTTTTGAGTCAGCTTCTTTTTCGTTTTCCGATTAGAAGTTTTTCAAATGCTTCTACAAATACATACATCAGTGTTGCGAGAACACATGTGAGTAGCACACTCAGTAAGACGAGTGTGAAGTTAAAGACTTGGAATCCATAGCTAATTAAGTAGCCAAGCCCTTGTTTAGAAACGAGAAGCTCACCGAAAATAACACCGACCCATGATAATCCAACGTTCACTTTTAGCGTTGAAATAATTGCAGGGAACGATGAGGGGAGTATAACTTGCTTATAGCATTGCCATTTATTTGCGCCAAATGTGTCCATTACTTTTATATAGTTAGAATCGACTTCTTGAAATGCGCTGTAAATAACGAGAATGGTAATGATGATGGAAATGATTACGCCCATTGCAATAGACGATGAAATATTAGGACCGAAGATTACAATGATAATAGGCCCGAGTGCGACTTTGGGCATTGCATTTAGGACGACGAGATATGGATCAAGAACGCGAGCTAAAAGTGGTATCCACCAAAGGAACGTGGCAATAATAGCGCCGAGTACTGTTCCAAGAATGAAGCCTACTCCTGTTTCAAGTAGTGTCGTCCATATGTGAATCCAAAGCGAACCATCAATCCACTTGCTAAGAAAGAGATCCCAAATACTCGACGGAGAGCTAAAGAGTAAAGGATCAATCCATTCGTTTTTGCTAGCTATTTCCCATAATGCAAAGAAAAGAATGAGCAATAAAAGTTGTAGCGAGCGAGCAATCCATGCACGCCTGCGTTCTTTCTTTCGAAATTGTTCATGTAGCTGTTTTATATTATCCAAGGCGCTCCAGCTCCTTCCATATGTCTTGGAAAAGGGCTGGGAAGTCGTAGTGATGGCGCGATTCTAACGGTGATAAGGAGCGAATACTTTCTGGGACGACGAACGTTTTTGCAATTTTCCCAGGATTCGCTTGTAGTAAATAAATACGATCACTCATCGCAATTGCTTCTTCAATATCATGTGTCACGAGTAAAGATGTTTTTTTAAAGTTACGTAATAATGTGAAGACGAGATCCTCTAGTTTTAACTTTGTTTGATAATCGAGAGCGGAGAATGGTTCATCTAACAATAAAATTTTTGGATCAGTCGCTAATGTTCGAACGAGTGCAGCGCGTTGACGCATACCACCGGATAATTCACGAGGATATTGCTGTTCTACATCATGCAAACCGACTTGTTTTAAAAGCTTTAAAGTATGTTCTTTCGTTCGTTCATCATAAATCTTTCGAATATGAAGTCCAAGCATAATATTTTCTTCAATTGTTTTCCACGGAAACAAGTAATCTTGCTGGAGCATATAACCCATAGATGGACTTTTTGTTGTAATTGGTTCACCATCTAAAAATACGATGCCTTCAATTGGATCAAGTAGACCGGCGATAATCGAGAGAAGCGTTGTTTTCCCGCAACCACTTGGACCGAGTATAGAAATAAATTCTCCTTCTTCCACTTGTAAACTCATATCTTCGAGAATCAGTTTGGCATTCTCTTTTGCGAAAAAGCAGTGAGAAACGTTACGTATTTGTAAAAAACTCATACACTTCGCCTCTATTTCTTAATAACGCTTTCGGCAATTTTCGTATTGACGAGCGCTTCATGTGGGACTTCTTTTTGTAATTCACCAGCGTCTTTCATAATAGTTTGGAGCTGTTTCCATTCTTCCGCATCTAATAGCGGATTTGTCGCATAAGAATGTTGCTTTTTATAACGTTCAATTACTTTTACTGTAATGTCTTTTGAAGTGTCTTTAAATAACGGAGAAACGGCATTAGCGATCTCTTCGGGACTATGTGTATCAACCCATTGCTGCGCTTTATAGAGCGCACGTGTGAACTTTTCAGCAGCAGTTTTATCTTTCTTTAAGAAACTTTCTCTTGCCATGAACGATGTATAAGGAACAGTACCAGATTCATTTCCGAACGAAGCGACGATATAACCTTTACCTTCTTTTTCGAATATACTTGCAGTCGGTTCAAAGAGCTGTACAAATTCTCCCGTACCAGATGCGTAGGCATTTGCAATATTAGCAAACTCGATGTTTTGAATTAAGTTCGTATCTATGTGAGGATCAATGCCATTTTTCTTTAAAACGTATTCTCCAACCATTTGCGGCATGCCGCCTTTACGCTGACCTAAAAACGTAACACCTTTTACGTCATTCCAATTAAAAGAATCTAGCTTTTTACGTGAAACTAAAAATGTCCCATCTGTTTGTGTAAGCTGTGCGAAGTTAATAACAGGGTCTTTTGCTCCTTGTTGATGAACGTAAATAGACGTTTCAGAACCGACAAGAGCAATATCAATTCCACCAGATAATAGGGCGGTCATCGTCTTATCTCCGCCAGCTGTTGTTTGTAGGTCAATATTTAGTCCTTCATCTTTAAAAAAACCTTTTTCAATCCCAACATATAACGGTGCATAGAAAAGAGAATGGGTAACTTCGCCGACGCGAATGTTTTGAGTTTGATCTTTTGGCCCTTCTTTTTTACTACTACAAGCAGCAAAAGTGAAAACAGTTAGTAACATGATGCAAAAAACAGCTATTAATTTTTTCACTATATAACACCTCCTAGAAGTCACTCTACAAGCATGATATGTAGGTAAGTGCCCATATGTGAGTATAGATAGCAGGAATTTTTTGAGTGATAAAGAAGTACAAATATAAGGGGTGATAAAATGAAGTACGAATATGATGATAGCGTACATTTACATCTTGATTATTTCGGAACAGAATGTGATATGGAATCGATTGCTTATAAGAGGAAGAATGAAGACGTATGGGATGTGTATTTTAATTTTGGAGTATACGGTATTCAGCAAGAGGATGTAGAGTTAGGAAGGTTTATGGACGAATATGCTGGTTATTACGTTTTTTCTGTACATGCTCGTGATTTAAGCTGGGAATTTGGAAGTGCTCAGTTTGAGGAGTGGGTTTTGAAGAACCATATCGTCGAAAAAGCGCTACAAAAATAGGAAGGAATTTCGTGATTGGATTTCTCATTTTAGTATTCATTTTTGTAGTCGGTTTTTACATCATGCAACTGCTCATTTATCAATTTACCCAGAAAAATATTCATAAGTATAAAAAATGAAATGGGTTCATATGTGGCTACATATGCATATGGAAAAGGGTCCGAGACTAGATTTTTTTGATTTTGTATTTATAGTAGATATTTCAACACGTTCTTAAAGGCATCATGATTTGTCCTCTTAGTTTGTAAGGGATAAAGAAATAGAAATCAAAATCAAAATCCGAAGCAAAACCTACAAGTTTGATCAGGTTTTGCTTCGGATTTTAATTTGCATAATAAATAGATTATATCTCCTAAAATAATAGTAAATTTTAACTTTTTTTGAGGGTAGAATCCTTTTGTAATATAGTTTGTATATGCAGTATTTTTGTGCTTTTTAGAATCTATTTTGTTGTAAAAAGTACGAAAAAATGTTATTTTTTAAGGGGTATTTAAGGTTATATATATATAATAAAAATAGATATAAAGATCATAAGTATAATGTTTTTTACTGATGCGGGGTGAAATAGAGAGAAGAAAACAAGAAGAGAAAAGAGGGAAATAAGTTGAGTTTGGATTTTGTAGTTCAGCAACAAAGAAGAAATGAATTTCGTTATAATTTTTCTGTTCAGCAAGAAAGAAAGAGCCCATTACTTTCTTTCATTATTAGCGGAATATGGACTGTTTTTTTAGAAACGTTGTTTGTTATTACATTAGGCTATTTCGAATTAGAGAAGACGAAGTTATTTTTTAATGAAGGAATCACGTTAAGTATAATTACTATAATTTTATGGAGCATACTATTTTTTATTAATTATTTGAATAAAGGGATAATCAATAAACTTAGACCAGCTATAAGAGTTCATATTTTATTGCTGCCAATAGCTCATTTAATAGTTTTTATTTATATATTCATACAAGAATATATGAATTTTTTGCTTGTGAATAACTGGATTTATTTGCAGTATACACAGTGCCTATTCAGCGTTTTACTCATTTATATGGTGTATATTTTAGTTTACAATTCAATTGGGAAAATTTTACTAAGTGTAATGTTAACTAGTTGTTCTTTTATTATTTTAGGGATTGTTAATTACTTCAAGAGTATGTTCAGAGGAGAGCCGCTATATCCATCTGACTTTACACAAATAGGGCATATGCAGTCAGTTATACCAATGGTTATGGATTATTTTAGTTTGAAAAATATATTAATAGGAATCATTAGTATAGTTGTATTTGCATTTGTTGTTTTTACTATTCGAAAGCATATTAAATCTATAAAAATCCATATCGGTATGCGAATTGTTTTAATATGTACATCTCTGTTTATGGTATATGCGTTTAGTAATTACCCTAATACATTTGTGAATAAGTTATTTGTAAAGGGTGGGGTATATTTCCCTTTATGGAATCAAAATATGAACTATGGTCAAAATGGCTTGGTTTTAGGATTTTTAAGTAACTTAGATACGACAGTTATTCAGGAACCAGAAAAATATTCAAAGGAAAATATGCTTCAAATTGCGAATGACATAAAGAAACAATATGGTGTTAATGTGAGTGAACAAAAAAAAGCTGAGAAACCGAATATTATATTTCTGATGAGCGAGGCTTTTTGGGACCCTACAAAACTAACGAATCTTTCATTTAGCGAAGATCCAGTCCCGAATCTACATCATTATATTGAGAATTTTCCAGGTGGACAAACAATAGCTCCTACATTTGGGGGGAATACAGCGAATACCGAATTTGAAGCGCTAACGAGTTATTCAATGAGTTTGTTAATGCCCGGTTCTATACCGTATCAACAAGCTGTTACAGGTCAGAAAGAAATCCCATCTATTGCAAGTGAATTGAAAAAACAAGGATACTATGCAAGTGCAATTCATGCTTTTGATCGTTCATTTTACAAACGAGATACTGTATATAATGTATTTGGATTTGATAACTTTAATGCAGAAGATACGATGAAGCATAAAGAATTAGCTGGGGACAATGTTAGTGATTTGTCTATGAGTAAAGAAATAATAGATGAATTGAATAAGAGAAAACAGCCTACATTTATTCATGCGGTAACGATGCAAAATCATTTTCCGTATAATCCGGGACGATTTGAAGAAAATCAAATAGAAGTTAATGGATTAACAGAAGATGCATCGAAGGCAGAATTAGAAATATATACGGAAGGTGTAAGGCGCTCCGATGAAGCTTTAAAATATTTAATAGACCAGCTTAATGAATTAGAAAGACCTACTTTATTAGTCTTTTTTGGAGATCATTTACCAGTACTAGGGACAAATAAGGCTATTTATAAAGAGGCTGGATATATAGAGAATGAAGAAACTGTAAGTGAAAGATTATCAATGGCAGAAACACCATTGTTAATGTATGCAAATTTTGATATACCAAATGACAACTTAGGTTTAGTAAGTCCAATGTATTTCTCAAATCTTGTTTTTGATTACGCAGGATTAAATAAATCACCATTTTATCAATTTTTATCGGGATTATATAAAGAAATCCCAGTGCTTAGAGATGAATTAAAAGTTGATAAAAATGGCGAAGAGATTAAAGACTTAACAAAGAAACAAAAAGAAATGTTAGAGCAATATAAAATGATTCAATATGATTTACTTGCTGGAAAGCAGTATAGTAAAGATATACTCTTTAAATAGGGGAAACAAAAAAGGACTTGTATAGGATACAAGTCCTTTTTTCATAGTATTTAACGGGGGAACCAGACAAGCTGGGTTTAGGGAGTATTACTTGTACATTTAGTATAAACAAAACTGTAATCGTTTTATTGATTGATTTGTGAGAAATGTGTGAATTTTATTTTGTAAAAACTTCATTCACTTCAACAAATAACCTATAGGGCATATACTTTCACTTTCTTTGAAAAATAAATTATATTAACGGAAAAATAAGTTGTAATGATATTCGATGGGATAAATTAAAAAAGGAGATGAGAAGATAACGAAATGTATCATTCGTATCGTAGTTATTCTTACTTACGAATGGGCCGGTTTAATTGGATAAACAAAAAAGATAGTTAATAAAAAAGAATTTGCTGTACGGAAACTATGAATTTAAAAATTTTATAAGTTCTGCATTTAATTCATCTGCTTGGTCGATTGGAGAGCCGTGACCACTATTTGTAAGAGCATGTAGTTGAGCATTTTTAATCCGTTTTTGCGTGAGTTCAGCACTTTTGTATGGGATCAGTTGGTCGTGAACGCCGTGGAATATTTTTGTTGGAACGTTAATTTTACTTAAGTCTTTCGTTACGTCTTCGTTTGCAGCTGCTTGCAAAATTTTGATGAGAGCATAGGAAGCGGACTGCATACCGAGATAAGAAAACCATTCAAGGGTTGCAGCTCCTAAGTTTCTATTGAAAAATGATAAAGATACATCACTTAAAAATTTTGGTAAATTTACATACATTTGATGAATGAGGGTATCTGCTTGTTCTTTTGGTACACCGTAAGGGGACTCTTGATTTTTCACGAAAGAAGGAGAGACGGCATCAATTAATGCGAGCTTAGAAATACGACGCCCATTGTAGCGAGACATATAGCGAATAGAAAGAGCACCGCCGACTGAAAAACCGACTAACGTAGCATTTTCTACTTGGAGTGCTTCCAGAACAATTGCAATATCATCAGCTAATCGGTCATACGTGTAACCAGTCCATGGCTTATCAGATTGCCCATTTCCGCGTATATCCATGGCGATGCAGCGAAAGCCGTGCTCCGGTAAAACATTGAGTTGATATTGATACATTTGATGATTTAAAGGCCAGCCATGGACGAAAAAAACAGTTTTACTACCGGGACCGGGATTAACGTCTTGCACAAAAATATGAACATCTTTCTCGACCGTAACAAACATGAAGTATCCCCCTTATATGTGTTAGTATGCTCTATCCCAAATTAACGAATGAACGCCGAGCTTTGGCTTCCAGTGGAATTTTACGAATCGCGACTTTCCATTTTTATTAACGAAACGAAATGTATGAACGCCAAATCCTTGCATCATTCGAAAACTTCTTGGAATTGTACGGTCGGACATAATCCACATCATCATTGCAGCGGATTCTTGATTATTGGCGATGAAGTCCCAAAAAGTATCATGTGCTGTTTGGCCCTGTGGAATTTCATTATGTGGCTCTGGTTTAAGGGCGTGAATAAGATCAGGAAATTTAATACCATCTTGAATGAAGAAAATTGGTATGTTATTTCCTACTAAGTCGAAATTCCCTTCTTCTGTATAAAATTTAACAGCGAATCCTCTAACATCTCGATTCGTTTCATTGGCTCCTTTTGATCCCGCTACTTCAGAAAAACGAACGAAAAGTGGTGTTGTTTTTGAAGGGTTTTGTAGAAAGTGTGCCATTGTTAGCTCTTCTAAAGATTCATATAACTCAAAAATGCCATGTGCTCCGAATCCTCGTGCATGAACGACTCTTTCAGGAATTCGTTCACGATCAAAATGAGAAAGTTTTTCTCGCATAAGAAAATCTTCGAGAAGGGTAGGGCCACGATCACTGGCAGTTAAAGAGTTTTCATCATTTGAAATTTTAACACCTGTATTTGTTGTCATCTCCTTTCCTTCATTTTCGCGTGTAAAGGATTGGAGCTGTGCTGTCTTTTTATTTTTTTGCCGTCCATATAAAACACCTCCCATAATATACGTATTATTGATTGTAGTTTTTATGCTTGCATATAGTCTGAAGATATTACAATGTTGGTATGATTTTCCTCAAATGTTCGATTTATCTTTGTTTGTCTATGAAAATCATTTATTATAATAAATGGTATTCTTCGAGATATTATTTTGAAGGGGTGTTAAAGTGAAAGAAAGTTTTCTATCATATAAAGAAGAAGAAAGGAATGCAAAAATTTTCTTATGGGTGCTATTTGTTACTGTTACTGCCTATCAAATTTTCTATGCAATCGTATTAGAAAATAAATCACTAACGGATAAGGGACATAACATACTATGGCAAGTTATTTGTGGAACAGCAATACTCGGCGTGAATATATATTTAATAAAAAAAGAGAAAGCAAACCTTGTTAAATATACATGTTTATTTGCATACATAGGGATAGAAATGGCGAATGTACTTTCGTATATTCTTTATAATAAGGCGGCATTTGATGGGGTAAATATAATAGAAATTATTTTCATTTTCTTTGTACCTATATTTTTAAATAAAAAGTATTTTGTGTTTTTACTTGCTACGATTATAGGGAAATATGTGATTTATTTATTTGTATTAGAGGAAGTAAAAGCGTTTATGTTTCTTATTATGTATACACTTTTATTAATAGCTGCATACATCATTTTAAATCGATTTGTACAATATCTTTCAGCTGTAAAGGAAAGTATTAAGATTGCTAGTGAATCACAAAAATTAGCAGTGATCGGAAAAATGGCAGCGACAGTCGGGCATGAAATTAAAAATCCACTTGCTTCGTTAAAAGGATTTACACAATTACAGCGAGAGAAGCATGAAGATGATCCTATTTATAAACGAATGATCTTTGAAATAGAAAATATGAATAATATGATAAGTGAGTTAATGGAAGTTGCTACATGTAAACCTTCTATTTATGAGAAACATGATGTAGGAAAAATTGTATTACAAGCAGTAAAAACTCTTCGCGAAAAAATGAATGAATCAAATGTTCAACTTATTTCTAATGTGGAAGAAAAAACAGTGGAAGTTGAATGTGATGAACGAAAAATAAGAGGAGTTTTTTTATATGTCATAAATAATGCTCTGGAGGCAATGGAGCAAGGTGGCATTTTAGATTTGCGATTAGAAAATAAAGGGAAAGATTATGTGATGATAAGTATAATCGATAGTGGTTACGGTATTAAGAAGGAAAATTTAGCCCGTGTGACAGAGGCTTTTTATACAACGAAACAAGATAAAATTGGTCTAGGACTTACGGTAGCGGATCGAATTGTTGCCGAGCATCTTGGTGAATTATGCATTGTAAGTGAAAGAGATATTGGAACAAGAATAGACATCATTCTTCCAATGAAGTTTGGAAATTATGAAATCCAAGTGGAAGAAAAGCTAGGAGTTACCATATGAATAAAGGCTATATATTTAAAAATGAAGAAATAAAGGCACTCAAAGTATTTTTAAGCTTATTTTTTATTATATTTTTTGTATATGATCTTGCCTATGAATTTATCGTACCTCTAATAGGGGGAGAACAAGAAGGAGTAGGAAAATTCGAAGATGGTTTAGGTTTATGGCTCTATTTTTGGATGGTGATATTGTTTTGCATCGGCATATATTTTATGAAATGGAAGAATCCATTTGCGGTAAAGTATATCATTTTAATTGGCTATAATATATTAGATTTTATCCATAATATTATGATTTATTCTGGTAGTGATGCTGAGTTTGATGGTGGAAATATAGTAGAAGGATTTTTCATTTTATTTGCACCAATCTTCGTGAGTAAAAAATATTTTTGGTTAGTTATAGGGATAATTGTTGGAAGGTACGCTCTTATTGGAATCATTATTCAATCTTCTCTCGTTTTAATCCCAATGGCATTATGTAGCGTATTCTCCATTATATGTTGGATTATATTTTTGAGATTCCAGTCTTACATTCGTACGATTGAGATGATGGATAAAGAAATAAAACAAACAGAAAAGCTAGCAACTGTTGGAAAAATGGCAACAGTTATTGGCTATAAGATTAGAAGACCTTTAGCAACTTTAAAAAAACTTGTGAATAAACAAGCAAACAAGCATCCCGAGGATAAGATTTATAGCGATATTATGAAGCAAGAGGTAGAACGAATTCATACAATTACTACAGAACTTAGTGGGTTTGAGAAATCTAAATCGCTAGAATCAGAAACTCATAACATACAAGAAATTATCGCTTATGTTATTCGGGTTATGGGTAAGCCTGCTTTAGAACAAGGGGTGCACATACAAGGTATTTACAGTAAAGACATACCGTCAATTACATGCGACGAAAAACGATTAAAACAAGTATTTTTTAATTTAATCAAAAATGGGATTGAAGCAATGTCAGTTGGTGGGACGATTACGATTAAAGTTACCGTAGAAGATGGAATCGTCGTTCAGGTGAAAGATGAGGGGTGCGGCATTCCAAAAGATAAAATTCCAAAGTTAAATGAAGCTTTTTACACAACGAAAGAAACGGGCACAGGTTTAGGGTTAGTAGTTACAGAAAAAATTATTAAAGACCACAACGGTAAAATGAGCTTTGAAAGTGAAGTTGGAGTTGGAACGACGGTAAAGGTAATGTTGCCGATGTAATGATAAAATATTCGAAAAAGGGAGATTACTTACTTGAGAGCGATCTCCTTTTTTATTCTGTAAAAAATAAATTGGTGTGTGTACCCATCTTCACTAATTAAAGCGTCCTTTTATAACCACCATTTCTCCTGCGGAATTAAAGTAATATCCAAACGAAAGTTCTCTTTAAACCAATCATATATCAATGTCTCTTTCACTAAGTATTCAGAGGCAGAGTGCGACACACCGATGAGTGACATATTCGTTGTTTTTACATAATCCATAATGAGCGAGTATTTATGTCTACCGTAATCATTGTCGATATGGCAATGGATTTCTCCTGCAATATATGCTTCAGCACCTTTTTCTTCTGCTTCGTTCATTAAAGATACGACATCGCCACATCCAGCGATAATTGCAATTTTTTTAATGGAATCGTGTTGTTTACCTTCGAAGTCTGTGTAAGGAATGTGGAAGAGTTTTTTTAGACGTTTTTGGAGTGCTTCTGTTGATGTTTCATCTATTTCACAAATGAGACCGACTGGCTCGCTTTCTGGACCACCGTAAGCAAATCCGTCAATTACACTGGCTTGGAGTGCTTTTGCGATTGAAATGCTTGTTCCATACGTTTGATGAAAATCCATTGGTCCGTGACATGTATATATAGAAAGTTGTTTTTCTTTTATCGCCTGCAAATATTTTTCTGGAATGGGAATAAAACCACGGCCTGATTTTCCAAGCGGATCACCGCACTCCATTACAAGTGGATGATGCATAAAGAGTAAATCACCGGGTGTCGATTGTGAAATGAAAGCTTCAAGAACGTCATCTGTAGGGAATACAGCTAAAAATACTTTGTTTACATTTTCAGCCCCTCGTATCATAAGACCGTTAAATAGCTCTACAAAAGTTGCTTCAAAAAATTGTTGCCATGGAAATTGGATAGAATCATATACAGCAGGGATAAAGCGACTAAAGGCAATGTCTTTACCGTATTTTTCGATTTGGAATATATGATTGAGTGATTGTTCTATTTCTTTTAAAGCTGGCATATTGTGTTATCCTCCTTAAACTAATTCTTACTCTATTAGTTATTTTTATTGTTCATGGCAAAATAAGAAGCGGATAGGAAACAAATAAAACCTAGAATCCAACCAATAGAAGGAGAATAGGGAAGTATATGTTGTAATATCATTCCGCTAGAAATAAAAAAGCTACCTAATAGGCCTAATAAAATAGGATATCGCTTTAGTTGAGACATCAGTGATAGAACCTCCTTTATCACATACATTGTATATTAGTCTTAATTTTCTGTATACAAAGTTTTAGAAAAATAGTGGTACAATATATGAATGATATGAGAAGAGAGGATGAACATTAACAGATGTACGTTACTGTAACAGAAGCAGCATATAAAAAAATTATGGATACGATTCCAAATGAAGCGAAATATATAAAATTATTTTACGATAATGAAGGTTGCGGTTGTGTTATGAGCGGAATCATTGATTTAGTAGCTGTAGCTGAAAAAGATGAGCGTGATGTAGATATTGAATCAAGTACACTTAGCTTTATCGCCGATCGTACAAAGCTTGTATTTATGGATGATAAGTTAACGGTTGATTGGCATGAAGGTGGAGGAACTCTTCAGTTGAAAAGCCCGAGCCAGTTTTATAATCCAAATATGAAGTTACATGTTCGAGTATAATAAAGAAAAGACGGTTCCAATATGTTTTTGGAATCGTCTTTTTTATTGCATAAGGTGTTATTATTGCCGTTTTTTGTTGATAAGTCGATATACTTAAAAAATCGCCGATATAATTTCATGTGTCAAAGTAAAGCTCTTGATACAATAAAAAGATTTTTTCACATAATGAAATGTACACATGATTGAATTTTCTGTATAATTTTCTTTGCGGAGGGGATACGCATGAGAAGATGGGGAATTGAGTTATTAATTTTAAGTGTCGTTATGATTTGGGGTATTAACTATACCATTGCAAAATATGGGCTTGTAGAATTTACAGCAATTGAGTTTACTGCTATTCGGATGATGGCGGCGGCACCGTTACTGTTATTGCTTACATTCTTTATTGAAAAGTCGTTTTATGTGGAGCGAAAAGATATACCAAGATTAATCGTTGTTAGTTTTGTAGGTATTGTACTATATCAAACGTTATTTATGGAAACTGTTAAATATACATCCGCTACAAATGCCTCTTTACTCATTTCTATTTCACCTATTTTTACAACTTTATTTGCGGTTTTTTTGAAACAAGAAAAGTTTTCTTCTCGGAAGTTAATTGGTTCTATGATTGCCTTTGTGGGTGCAGCATTAGTTTTAGTAGCGGGGCATTCACTCGCTAGTTCTTTTTACGGGAATGGAATTGGAATGATTACATCAATATGCTGGGGGCTTTATCCTGTTTTAGCAGGGCCATTAATTAAAAAATATTCAGCACTACGTGTTACTGCATGGTCGGCATTAGTTGGAGCAATTCCGCTTTTATTATTAAGTGGTCCACATGTATTTGTCATGCCGTTTCACATTACAAAAGGGATGACACTATTTGCTTTACTATATTCTATTTTCTTTGTAACAGTATTTGGTTTAGTAATGTGGTATATCGGTGTTCAAAAAATTGGGGCATCCCATACGATGGTATATATGTATATTACACCGATTGTAGCGGTTTTATTTGCAGCTATATGGGCAAATGAATCTATTTCATTACAACAAATGATCGGTGGGATAATCATTTTCTTTGGTCTATGGTTTGTAAAATTGGAGAAAGTAAAAGTTCATACTACCGTACAGGAACCTATATCAAAATAGGAAAGCAGATCACTTATGATCTGCTTTCCTATTTTTTTATTTTTGGTAAGAAGACGAGAAATAAGATAGCAGTAATAAGTGGAATTAAGTTTAAAAATGGAATACGGAAGAGTGTGATAAGAATAATACCTGGAAGGAGAACACCGAGGACAGCGTAGAAAATACTATGATTTTTCGTGTACCAATATAGCGAAAGTCCAATAAGTGCAGGGACAATGAGATGAATGAGAGCCATTAAAAAATAAATCATTAGACGCCCCCTTTATTTGTGTATTTATTACATCATATCCGTATGTTCATAGATTGATATCACTTTTTTCATAAATGGACGAAAAATGTTTGGAAAAACGTCACAAATTATAAGAATATGATGTTCGAAATCTTGTATAATATTATTTTCTGAAAACATTTAAACAACATAAACATTGGGTTTATGTTGTTTTTAATTTGAGTGAAGAGAATTTTAAGTAGTATGAACTCGAAAGAAATGAGTTATACAGCTTTTGTTGGATAGATTAAAACTACTGAAGAGGGGTACAGCATGATTAGTATGTCATTAAGATCGTTTAAAATTCAATCGTATTATTTACTAGGTATTCTGCTATTAGGCTGGATGTTAACGCCGTTTTCAGCGCATTTTCTAGGTGCAGGAATTGGACTTATCGTAAGTATGTATTGTGTTTGGCTTTTAGGGAGACGAATTGAGAAGCTTGGAGATAGCATTGTAAAGAAAACGAAAGCACCGACGCTCGGTATGTTTAACCGTTTTGCCGCTGCTATTTTGGGTGCTATTATTATGTACGAAATTGAGCACCATATGGTGATGTGGGCTTTTGCAGTAGGGATTATGGGCGGTTATTTCTTAATTGTTGTTAATTTAGGCTACTATAGCATGAAAGATGAGAAAGAATTAACGAAGAGATAAAAAGATAAAAGCTGCTTTTTAGATGGGATAGAGGATCCAGCGGTGGATAGAAGCGGTTAGAGACTTTTTTAGCTCCATACAGTGTGAGAACAGAAGGATGTAGTAAGTAGGGAAATAGTTTGTGTGTTTGAATCCGTGATTTGTATGTGTGAAAATGTAAGTATATGAATTGTAGATTGTGGTTGGGAATTTTTTAGATGGAATAGAGAATCCGGCGATGGTTAGAAGCGATTAGAGCCTTTTTTAGCTCCGTACTTGTATAAAAAATAGATAGAAAGAAGCTTACGTAAAAACGTAAGCTTCTTTTTTATGTAAGTGTGTGTAACCGTTAAGCCGCATTGGGTTTTGTCGGTGAGTACGCGAAACTTTACGGTTACACGACACTTATTCATATGAGTAAAGGGTTATTCCAACAGAAAGTTTTAACTTAAGCGATTGGACCGCCTAAGTTAATAATAGCTTCAGAAACGCTGTCGAACTTTTTGAAGTTAGCTTTGAATTCGTTTGCAAGTTCAATTGCTTTTGTTTTGTAAGCAGCTGTATCAGCCCAAGTTTGTTCAGGCATTAATACTTCGTCAGGTACACCTGGTACGTGAAGAGGTACTTCAAGACCGAAGATGTCATGTTTAGCAGTTTCAGCTTTTGCAAGTTCACCGCTTAGTGCTGCTTGAATCATTGCGCGAGTGTAACCTAAGTTCATACGCTTACCAACACCGTATTCGCCACCAGTCCAGCCAGTGTTTACTAAGAATACTTTCGCATCGTGTTTCTCAATTTTTTCACCAAGCATTTCAGCATAGCGAGATGCATCAAGTGGTAAGAATGGTGAACCGAAGCAAGTTGAGAATGTAGCTTGCGGAGATGTAACGCCGCGCTCTGTTCCTGCTAGTTTACTAGTGTAACCACTTAAGAAATGGTACATAGCTTGTTCTTTTGATAACTTACTGATTGGAGGCAATACGCCAGATGCATCAGCAGTTAAGAAAATGATTGTATTTGGATGTCCTGCAACACTTGGCAACACGATATTGTCAATCGCATGCATAGGGTAGGCAGCACGTGTATTTTCTGTTAAAGTAGTATCGTTATAGTCAGCGATGCGTGTTTGATCATTAATGACAACGTTTTCTAAAACAGATCCAAATTTGATTGCATCAAAGATTTGTGGTTCTTTCTCATGAGAAAGGTTTACACATTTCGCATAGCAACCGCCTTCAATATTGAATACACCGTTATCAGACCAACCATGCTCATCATCACCGATTAATTTACGGTTTGGATCAGCAGATAAAGTTGTTTTACCTGTTCCAGATAAACCGAAGAATAGTGCTACGTCACCTTCTTCACCTACGTTTGCAGAGCAATGCATAGAAAGAATATCTTGTTCAGGTAGTAAGAAGTTCATAATAGAGAAGATTGATTTTTTCATTTCTCCAGCGTATTCTGTACCACCAATTAGTACGATACGTTTTTCGAATGAAACCATGATGAATGCTTCAGAGTTTGTACCGTCAATTACTGGATCTGCTTTAAAGTTCGGTGCAGAAACAATTGTAAACTCTGATTCATGAGTTGTTAATTCTTCTTCAGTTGGACGAATAAATAATTGATGTACAAATAGATTGTGCCATGCATATTCGTTAATAACTTGAATTGGTAGGCGATAGTTGCGATCAGCGCCTGCAAATCCTTTGAAGACGAATAACTCTTCTTTTTCTTTTAAGTATTCTAAAACTTTAGTATATAATTTATTAAAATGTTCTTCAGAAATCGGTTGGTTCACAGCTCCCCAAGCAATTTTGTCAGCAACCGATGCTTCTTTCACAATAAATTTATCTTTAGGAGAACGTCCTGTGTATTTTCCTGTTGAAGCAGAAACTGCACCAGTAGAAGTTAATTTCCCTTCATTTCGCATTAATACTTTTTCCACTAATTGCGGAACACTTAGTTGAATCTGTGCATTGCTTCCGTTCAATAATTCATGTAAACCGATTTGGACATTCACAGTACTCATATTTATATACCATCCTTTTCATTTAATGAAATATTTCTCGTAATCCCCATCAAGAGTATAACACAATTATATAAATAATGTATACTATTTATTTATTTTTGTTTGTGTGAATGTATTATTTCCTTATTAATATTTCATTCCAGGCGTATTGAGAAAAACTTTCAGGAAAATGTGAATATTAATTGACAAATGAATATCATTTCTTTAGTATAGGTTGGGACGGATACTCTCTTATCCCGAGCTGGCGGAGGGACAGGCCCGATGAAGCCCAGCAACCTCACTTGTAGTGGTAAATACATGTGAATAGGTGCTAAAACCTGTGCGAGGCTAATGGTCTCGAACGATAAGAGCAAAGGGCAAAAAGCAGTATGCAAGTAGCAAATTAAACCTTTCCTCTATGTTAAGTAGGAAAGGTTTTTCTGTATGCTTGTGTGGGAGAATAAATGTATGTCGCAGTTTGTGGCAAATTAAGGATGAGTTCCGTACAATATATACAATTACTGTAGGGAGGTTTACCACATGACAAAAAAACGTCATCTGTTCACATCTGAGTCTGTAACTGAAGGACATCCAGATAAAATTTGTGACCAAATTTCTGATTCAATTTTAGATGCGATCTTATCAAAAGACGCAAATGCACGTGTAGCTTGTGAAACAACTGTAACAACTGGTTTAGTATTGGTAGCGGGGGAAATTACGACTTCTACTTACGTAGACATTCCAAAAATCGTTCGTGAAACAATTCAAGGCATTGGTTACACACGCGCAAAATACGGATTCGATGCAGAAACTTGTGCAGTTTTAACATCTATCGATGAGCAATCTGCTGACATCGCTATGGGTGTTGACCAAGCGCTAGAAGCACGCGAAGGTCAAATGACTGACGCTGAGATTGAGGCAATTGGTGCAGGAGACCAAGGTTTAATGTTTGGTTTTGCATGTAATGAAACACAAGAATTAATGCCACTTCCAATCTCGCTTGCTCACAAATTAGCTCGCCGTTTAACTGAAGTACGTAAAGATGACACATTATCATACTTACGTCCGGATGGAAAAACGCAAGTTACAATTGAGTATGATGAAAATGGTAAACCTGTACGTGTAGATACAATTGTAATTTCTACACAGCATCATCCAGATGTTACATGGGAAGAAATCGATCGCGATTTAAAAGAGCATGTAATTAAAGCTGTAGTTCCAGCAGAATTAATGGATGGAGAAACGAAATTCTTCATTAACCCAACTGGCCGCTTTGTAATTGGTGGACCACAAGGTGATGCTGGTTTAACAGGACGTAAAATCATCGTTGATACTTACGGTGGATACGCTCGCCACGGTGGCGGTGCATTCTCTGGTAAAGATGCAACGAAAGTTGACCGTTCTGCAGCATATGCAGCTCGTTATGTTGCGAAAAATATCGTAGCAGCTGGCCTTGCTGACAAAGCAGAAGTACAACTTGCATACGCAATTGGCGTAGCACAACCAGTATCAATTTCAGTTGATACATTTGGCACTGGTAAAGTATCTGAAGACGTACTAGTAGAACTAGTTCGTAACAACTTCGATCTTCGTCCAGCTGGTATTATTAAAATGCTAGACTTGCGTCGCCCAATTTACAAACAAACAGCAGCTTACGGTCACTTTGGACGTACTGATGTAGATCTTTCATGGGAACGTACAGACAAAGCAGCTACTTTAAAAGAGCAAGCTGGTCTATAATATATGAAAAAAAGCTTTGCGCAGTGAGCGCAAAGCTTTTTTTATTTCGTTTTACTTACAATTTGAATACATGATTTACAATACACTTCTCCGTCTAGCTCAATATATTTTTTCATATTAGTCATACCACTTGCTGGAAATGGCATATGAATCCGTGATTTTTCATATGTTTGTATTTCTTTTTCACATGATTTACAAATGGTCCGTTTCTTATGTAACATATGCAATCAACCTTTCATTTGACGTGCTTTACCCGCGCAAAAGGCACTGCTTAGTAAAAATAGCGTTGCGAATATAATACTTACTAATGTGGCGTATGGAATTGCTCCTTTTAGAGAAAAACCGACAGTGATGGAAGCAACGAATAAGAGGATGAATGTTGTTGCTAATTTTTTGTATAGTTCCATAATAGGTAGACCTCCGATTTATTTGGTAGTGCAATTTTAAAAACTGAATTCTACTACGTAGAAAATATAAGAAAAGTTAAAGGTTAGCTAATGATGTGAAGTCTAGGGGGATAAGAAAGAATGTTTTTCATTTTCCTTTTTGTGGATTACTATACTTATATTGTATCATGATGCATCATCGTCTTCATACATAATTGTGTAAAGGTATGTATGATAAAATGAAGAAAAGTCTTTAAGAAAGGAAGAAGAAAAATGAGTGTCAATGAACATAAAAAACAAGCGCCAAAAGAAGTGCGTTGCAAGATTGTAACAATTTCCGATACACGTACGGAAGAGACAGATAAGAGCGGACAACTATTACATGAATTGTTAAAAGAAGCAGGCCATACAGTGACTTCTTATGAAATTGTAAAAGATGATCAAGAAAGTATTCAGCAAGCAGTGTTAGCTGGTTATCATAAGGAAGATGTTGATGTTGTATTAACAAATGGTGGTACAGGTATTACGAAACGTGATGTCACAATTGAAGCCGTATCAGCGCTATTAGATAAAGAAATTGTTGGATTTGGTGAGTTGTTCCGCATGATTAGTTATTTAGAAGATATCGGAAGTAGTGCAATGTTAAGTAGAGCGATTGGTGGCACAATTGGGCGAAAAGTTGTCTTTTCAATGCCAGGATCTAGCGGAGCAGTTCGCCTTGCGATGAATAAGTTGATTTTACCGGAGTTAGGTCATATTACATTCGAGCTGCATCGCCAATGAGTAAGTGGGCTGGAATTGTATTAGCAGGTGGTATGTCGAGTAGGTTTGGTGAGCCGAAAGCGTTAGCGAGCTGGCAAGGGAGTACGTTTATTGAGCATATTTTGAAAGTGATGACAAGTACGCTCCCAGAAGTTATAGTCATTAGTCATTCTGATATAAAAGAGCGAGTAGAGCAATTCGTACAAGTTTCTGTTATAGAAGATATTCCGCACTATAAAGGAAACGGTCCACTTGCTGGAATTGTATCAGGAATGGAATATATAGAAGCAGATTGGTACGCTATTATGCCTTGCGATGCGCCAAATGTTTCGCATGAGTGGTTTACTATTTTATTAGAGCAAACGAACAATGAATATGATGCGGTTGTACCTATTATTAATGGAAGAAAACAACCGTTACTTGCAGCGTATCATAACCGTGTGAAAGAAAAGATTTATACTTTACTTCAAGAAGAAAAAAGAAGTATGGGGCAGCTTTTATCACAATGTAATGTGAAATATGTTGCCGGAGAAGATATACAAGCAAATGCAGAATGGTTTATAAATGTGAATACGAAAGAAGAATATGCGCAAGCTCAAAAAAACCTTTCAAATGAATGAAAGGTTTTTTGATATACAGAATTGGGGAACAATTGCTGTATAAAGATATGTGAGTAAGCTGATTTTAAGGGGAATTCTTAAAATCACTATACAGTAAAAAAACTGTATAACCATATATTAATTTTTATGGGTTTTTATTACAAGTCTGTTTAGTTATGTTTATTTTTGTTATAATGAATATAGAAATAAAGTGATATTTAACCTTATGTATCATTTATTAAACTAAAATTTGTGTTCGTGTAATAAACTCCCTTCATTTTTCTGAAGGGAGTTTTTGTGTTTAAGCGAGTAATTCTGATGTGGTGTGCTGAAGGACTTCTTCATATTGATTAAGTAAGCCACGAAAAATCTCATCCCAGCTTTTGGATTTCGCATAAGACGAAGCTGCTATTCCCATCTGTATAAGTTTTTCTTCATTTTGTAATAAAGAATAAATGGATGATAGAAATGCATCCGCATCTTTTGGTGGACAAAGAACTCCCGTTTTTCCATCTGTAATAATATTTTTAACTCCGCCACTATTTGCACCAATGACAGGGGTACCACATGCAAGTGATTCGAGTACGACATTTCCAAACGTTTCAGTAGCTGATGGAAATACCATTATGTTAGAACAAGCATATGCTTCAGCTAAATCTTCACCTTGTAAATAGCCAGTAAAAGTGACATTTGTTTTCGAGACAGCTTCACATAAGTTTGCTGCTAGAGGACCATCTCCGGCGATGAGCCAATGAATGTCGTTTCGAGTATGCGCGGATTTAACGATAAGGTCTTGCAACGTATCAATATCTTTTTCAGGAGCAATCCGTCCAACATAGGAAAGGACATACTTCGCTGTAATATTATATTTTTTTCGGAATAGGTCTGTATTATAAGCTGGATGAAAGAGTTTGCAATCTACACCACGTCCCCAAATAGAGAGGGACTGAAACCCTTTATTTTTTAGTTGATGTAATGTTTCAGAGGAAGGAACAAAATTCTTTTGCATATGACTATGAAACCATTTTAAATAGTTCCAAAGCATATTAGAGAGGAATTCGATTTTGTAATAGCGTAAATAGGCATCGAAATCAGTATGATAAGAACCGACAACTGGAATGTTTAATTTTTTTGCATAATACAATCCACAAAGTCCCATGTTGAAAGGTGTAGCAATGTGAATCATATCAGGTTTAAAGGTAAGAAGTTCCCGTTTAATGCGCGGAGTAGGAAAAGAAAAGCGGCATTCTGGATATAATATTGTTAACGGGATACTTCTCATTTTGTTCACATTTGCTACGAAATTATCTTCAGCGGTATGCTGAGGGGCGAAAACAGAATAGGCGATATTTTCTTTTTGAAAGTAACGTGTTAATCGCTCTAATGTTTTCGCAACCCCATTGATTTGTGGTGTAAAAGTATCGGTAAATATGGCGACTCTCATCATATCGCTCCTTTACGTGAAAAGTGGGATGCATTGATAAAAAGAGATGATGCCAGAGCAAGTGCCGAGGCACATACCGACGAATACGTCTGACGGATAGTGAAGCCCTAAATAAATGCGAGAAATCCCGACGCATAATGCTAACGGTAATAGAAAAACAAGTAAGCTTGGATTATAGCAAATAAATGGAATGAACACAGAGAAAACAGCCGTTGTATGACCAGACGGGAAAGAGTGGTCTTTTAATGGATGGACTGGATATTTTGCATCCTGAATTGTTAAATAAGGACGTTTTCGTGGATAATATCTTTTTAATATTTGCACAGGAATATGGCTAATTGCTAAAGAAATAGCAGTTGCAATTGCAGCTTGATGCAAAGTCCCTTTTGCGAAAATTAAAAAGAAAAGTGTGAGTGCAATGGAGAAAGTGGCACCACCAATATGAGTAATATTGCTGAAAAAGATATTTAATGTTTTTTGATCAAAGTAGCGATTAATTCCTTTGAAAATGTAACATTCTATTTTATATAATCCACTGACCTTCATGAAAATTCTCCTCCCTCATCTACATATATATGGAGATATTTGCTTCTATTTTAATAAGATTTTGTTGAGGGAATAATAATGTTTTGTAAAGAAAAAGTTAGTTTTTATAAAGTGAAACTTTAATCAGTGGGGATTCTGTTCATCCACCACTGATTATTAGCCTTCACCAATCGGGATGAAAAAAGCTGCCAATCTTATGGCAGCAGGAAAATTATTTTTGTAATGATTTATAGTATTGACCTTTTTCAACGTATTGTGTGCGAATTCGTTCCATGTCTTTACGGTCTTCTTCTGTTAATTCACGAATGACTTTCGCTGGGCGACCGAACGCTAACGTATTTGGTGGAATTTTCTTCCCTTGTGAAACGAGACTCCCAGCACCGATAAAGGCTCCTTCACCAATTTCAGCACCATCTAATATAATAGATCCCATTCCAATTAAAGCATCTTTTTTAATGTGACAGCTATGTAAAATGACTTGATGTCCAACTGTAACGTCATCTTCTAAAATAAGAGGATACTGAGGGCTTTGGTGGAGTGTACATTGATCTTGTACATTTACCCGGTCTCCAATTATAGTCGGTGATACGTCACCTCGGATGACTGTATTAAACCAAATACTTGCTTCTTCACCAATGGAAACATCGCCTGTAATCGTAACATAGTCAGCGATAAAAGCACTACTCGAAATTTTTGGGTTTTTTTCTTTATAAGGATATATCATGTAAAGCCTTCCTTTCCTAGAGACTAGTTTTAGTGTATCAAATTATGAAAAAGAGTGAAATGGAGGAGGTCTGTATGTGGAATTATGAAGCGGAGGAAGCGAAAGCTGTAGTCGTTATTGTACACGGCGCAATGGAATATCACGGACGCTACGAAGCGGTCGCGGAAATGTGGAATCATATCGGCTACCACGTCGTGATGGGAGACCTTCCGTCACATGGAACGACTTCGAGAAATAGAGGACATATTGATTCATTTGATGAATACATAGAAGAAGTTAAATTATGGGTGAAAGAAGCTAGAAAATACCGGGTACCTATTTTTCTATTCGGTCATAGTATGGGCGGTCTTATCGTGATTCGTATGATGCAAGAAACGAAGAGAGAAGATATAGATGGTATCATTTTAAGTTCGCCATGTTTAGGCGTATTAGCTGCACCTGCTGCTCCGCTTCGAGCGGCTTCAAAAATATTAAATGTTGTTGCACCAAAATTGCAATTTGCAACGAATCTTACAGTGGAAATGTCGACACGTAATCATGAAGTGAGAGATGCGATGGAGAATGATTCATTGTTCTTGCGCAAAGTATCAGTACGTTGGTATAGTGAATTAATTAAGTCTATTGAAATGGCTCATAAGAAAATAAACGATTTTCCAGATGTTCCGCTCTTGCTAATGCAAGCATGTGAGGATAAACTTGTAGATAAAACACGTGTCCGCATGTGGTTTGATAATGTTAAAATAAGTGATAAGGCATATAAAGAATGGCCTAATTGTTATCATGAATTATTAAATGAGTATGAGCGTGATGAAATTTTGAATTATATTCAGTCATTTACTGAAATACGTATCAATAACATAATAGAAACAAATAAGTAAATTATTTGTACAATGAATAGAGGAGATGAAGGAAGAAGTGAACGTACCGAGTAATCCCATAACGCTCATGGCGAAAGTATACCGTGATGTGTTTCCGGTTGTACACCATGAGCTAGCGATGTGGAAAGAGCGTGCCTACCATATTCCGAATGATGAGCTTCATAGTCAGGCAATCGCAAGTATTGAGCATAAAACGTTTCATTGCGAGGGCGGTGGCATTTTAGCGCTATTAGCAAATGAACACCGAGAGGAATGTATTCGTTTTATCGTAGCGTATCAAACGATTAGCGACTATTTAGATAATTTATGTGATCGCAGTACATCACTTGATCCGAACGATTTTGCCGCGCTGCATGAATCCATGTTAATGGCATTATCACCTGAAGTAGAAGGTGGCGGTAATTATTATCGTTATCGTGATGATCAAGATGATGGTGGTTATTTAGATGAACTTGTTGAAACGTGCCAAGATGTTTTAAAGAAAACGAAGCACTATGACAAAATTGCTCCTGTTCTTCATGAACTAGCTTGTTATTATTGTGATTTACAAATTCATAAACACGTGAAGTTAGAAGAAAGAGAACCACGTTTAAAAACATGGTTTGAAGCACATAAAGAAAACTTACCCGAGATGAGCTGGTTTGAATTTTCAGCATGTGCCGGTTCTACGCTTGGAATCTTCTGTCTTGTAGCATATGCATTTCATGATGAATTACATGATGAAGATATTGCGAAAATTAGACAAGGATACTTCCCTTACGTACAAGGACTTCATATTTTGCTTGATTATTTCATTGATCAAGAAGAAGACCGTATAGGCGGAGATTTGAATTTCTGTAGTTATTACGAAAATGAGCAAGCGATATTAGATCGCATGAAACATTTTGTAGAAGAAGCAGAGAACAGCATTGGTGATTTGCCTCATGCGAAGTTTCATCGTCTTATTAGCCGAGGGTTACTTGGTATTTATTTATCAGACCAAAAAGTATCAGCACAAAAGAATATGCACAAAATGGCACGGCGCATTGTAAAATACGGAGGGCTTACTTCACGATTCTTCTATTGGAACGGGAAGATGTACCGAAAGAAAATGGCGCAGTGATGAAGAAAACCACTCTATATGAGTGGTTTTCTTTTCATTATGATCGTATTTTTGAAAATACATATATAAGAAGTTCAATTGCGAAAATAACTAAAACAGATAGTCCGAATAAAGGCATGACAGCGCCTAATATAACCATCATGATAAAGAAAACGAATATACTTTTCTTATCTCTCTGCTTTGGAGGTGCTGCTAATTTTCCTTTCGGCTTTCTTGCTAACCACATTTTTACTCCGTAATAAATAAGAAGTAATAGAGATAATGTCGTTAGTAAGCATAATATTTTATTTGGCCATCCGAATAAATGTCCTTCGTGAAGCGGGATACCGTAAGTGAACCATTGTGCAAATAAGCCATAATCACGATAGTCCGTTTTTGAAATGAGTTCTCCGCTATATTGATCAAAGTAAGCTGTTATCTCTTCATTTGGTGCAACATGCATACCTGTAATACCAGAACCGCTCGATTTCGAAACAGTGAATACACCTTTTGGATCAGCTGGTAGTGAGATAACATATGGCTTTTTTATTTCAATTCCTTTTTGTAATTCATCGACAGAAATTGCCTTCGGTTCATTTGAATTCGATTCAGGCGGAGCTTCTTTTCTTGTTGCCCACGGCAATTCTTTTACCTTCGATTCAGGCGGTGCCATATATAATTTGGGATATCCGATCGATTCATTCGACGCTGCGATTTTATAAATTTGGTTGCCCATAAATCCTGACCACGGCAATCCAGATGCGACTAGCAGAACGAGAGGAATTGTAAATATAATACCGATAATAGAATGACGCCGTTTTGCTTTTTCTCGCTTATTGGATGATGGTGTGTTTTTGAATTGGCGTATACTCATATATAAACCAGTCATAATTAAAAAGATTGTCCAGCATGCCGCGAGTTCTACAATATAGTTGACGACAGTACCACCAACTAAAAGAGAACTATGTAATTCCCGCATGATATTGGCAAACGTTTCACTTGCGTTTTGATCCCCAACAATTTGATTATTGCTATCTAAATACACATATTTTTGTTGCCCAGTATATTCATTCGCAATAGTAAGCCTCGTATTATAATCCCCATTAAACTCACTAATTTTCGCCACACTATAATGTGGATATTTTTTCTCTGTTAAGGAAATAGAATCAGCCATCGAAATAGATTCTGTTTGGGCGCTCTTCCCAAAATACAAATCTTTATAGATGAAATCCTCAATCTCTTCCCGAAATAAATACCCAATTCCGCTCAGTGACAAAGTAATAAGAAGTGGCGTAATAAAAAGCCCAGCATAAAAATGCCAACGCCAAAAAATGTAATGAAGCGAACGATTTACTTTCATACTTTCAGTTCCCCTAACCTTCCCTATATGAATAACTACTTATTTAATATAGCGAGATTAAGTGTGGATACTTTGAAAGAATTGTGAAGAAAGTTAAAAGTTTTGGGGATTTTTAGCAAACAAAAAACACATTTTAAAAGGGCTGTTTTCTATGTTTATGAAGATCTCTTAGTATTTGATAGATACATCCTAACAACCGCCTCAGCAAGACATTGAGCAGAATCCACAAAATCCTCACTCGCCACAACATTCAAATCAGTACATGCGATAATAGCAGTATCTATTTCATCTTTTAATTGTAAAACGAGCGCGCTCCATAATTTGCGGGCTCTTTCAACTTCTCCGCTTTTAATACAAGTAATAATTTGATTAATCATCTCCTGCCATTTTTCATTATGGAGGTATTCTATATTACGTTTTGCAATCCCGTCTTGGTAAATTCCAGCTTGAACAGTCGCTTCTGTTGCGAGAAGAGCGACTCTTTTTACAGTTTCAGGAATTGCTCGTAACGTCTCATCGACTATATTCAAAATTGGAATAGAAAGAGAATGCTGTAATTCTTCAAAATAAAGATGCGCTGTATTGCAAGGCATAGCAATAAAGTCTACACCAGCACTTTCGAGTTTTTGTGCTCCTTCAATAATCGCTTTTTTCATCGCTTCGTGATCGATAGGACGATCCATGTAAAACGGTGTTGGGCAAGAATAAATCATCATATGAGGAAAGTCTATATCATGTTTTGCTCCGTATATTGTTTGGCACTCTGCTACAATTGTATCGACGAATGGCCCAGTTGATTTTGGCCCCATTCCTGCTAGTATTCCAATCATTTTTTCGTCTCCTTTAACATTGTATATATCCATTATATAGGAGAATAACAAAAAGACGTGCAGTGAGTGCACGTCTTTTTTTGTTATGTTTTGTCGAACAATCGATATATCCAAGAAATCGTTGATATATTGTAAGTTATGATAGATATATCGAAAAAATCGTTGATATATCCCGAGTTATGATAGATATAATTGAAAAATCGTTGATATAATTACCCCGTAAATGCCCCCACTGATTAAAGTTTCACTTTATCGCTTCTCAATCGCCACAATAAATGGCGGGTTGTTCTGTTGGTTAATGAAGCCGTATCGCAAAACGTGAGCTTGTTTTTGGTCGAGTTCTTCTGCAAATTTAAGTACAGCGTCGCGTTCTACTTGTCCTTCTGGATGTCCGTGGTAAATGACAAGGACGATGATACCTTCAGGTGCCATTATTTCTAATAATTGTTCGATCGCCGAGATTGTTGAGTTCGGCTTTGTAACGATATGTTTGTCTCCGCCTGGAAGGTAACCTAAGTTGAAGATTGCGCCTGTTACTTTTCCTTTTGCATCTTCTGGTAATACGGATACAAGTGTATCGTGACTATCGTGAACTAAAACAGTACGTTCGAAAAGTTTTTTTTCTTTTAGACGGATAGTAGAACTTTCAATTGCTTCTTTTTGAATATCAAATCCAAATACTTTTCCGTTATCTCCAACAATTTCAGCTAGGAAGCAAGCATCATGACCATTTCCGAGTGTTGCATCTACAGCGTAATCGCCTTCTTTAACAGCCGTTTGCAGCAGCGAGCGAGCAAACGGTAATACACGTTCTAATTTCATTTTTGTTTCTCCTCATTTGCATATTTTCCTTGCCAGCTTCCGCGGCGTACAAATTCTGCATCGATGGAATTTAATACTTCCCATTTATTTAAGCTCCACATTGGGCCAATCATTAAATCAGGTGGACCGTCACCTGTGATACGGTGCACAATTACGTCTTCTGGAATCATTTCAAGTTGGTCAACAACGAGACTTACGTAATCTTCAAGAGAAAGGAACTCCAATTGTCCTTTTTCATATTGCTTCACCATTGGCGTTCCTTTTAATAAATGAAGCAAATGAATTTTAATTCCTTGTACGTCAAGCTTTGCTACTTCACGAGCTGTTTCCATCATCATGTCGTAATCTTCAAGTGGAAGACCATTAATAATATGAGAGCAAACTCTAATGCCGTGCTTACGTAATTTATTTACACCTTCAACGTAAGACGGATAATCGTGGGCGCGGTTAATAAGATTGGCAGTACGTTCATGGACAGTTTGTAGTCCGAGCTCAACCCAAAGATAAGTGCGTTTATTTAAGTCCGCTAAATATGCAACGACATCGTCCGGTAAACAATCTGGACGAGTTGCGATAGAAAGACCGACAACGTCTTTTTCTGCTAGAAGCGGTTCAAATTTTTCTTTTAACACTTCAAGTGGAGCATGTGTATTTGTGTACGCCTGGAAATAAGCGATACATTTTCCATCTTTCCACTTTGCGTGCATTTTTTCTTTCATTTCATGATATTGCGTTATAACATCATCGCGGCGATCACCAGCGAAGTCACCAGATCCAGCGGCACTGCAAAATGTACAGCCACCATAAGCAACTGTACCGTCACGGTTCGGGCAATCGAAGCCAGCATCTAATGAAACTTTAAAGATTTTTTCACCAAATTCATTTCGTAAATGGTAATTCCATGTATGATAACGTTTATTGTCGTTTGTATATGGAAAAGGGTTTTGAACCTTCATTACTTTCCCTCCTAAGACGAGTCAAAATGAAACAAATAAAATCCATTATAACATACTCATAAGGTTCAGATGGAAGGGACACACTAAAGGGGAATTGAAGCAAGGAGGGACAATTATGGCAGAGCGTCAATCACTTGAATCGTATATTACACAGGCGGAACAAGCGGTGGAATATGCGAAAGAGCAATTAGATCTTGGTATGAGACAAGAGCATTACAATACGATGGAGTATTCAGATGCACAGTTACAATTAGAACAAGCATATAACGATTTACAAACGATGCAACAACATGCGAATGATGAGCAACGTGAGCAGTTAAATAGAGCACGTATGGCAATTCGCCAATTGCAACATCAAATGATTATTACACCGCACTAATAAGGAGTGAATGTAATGGCGAAACGTTCAGATCAAAATAACCCAGAACAAAAAACACAAAATGGACATAACGCTGAGTTTTCGAATGAGCTTGATCCAGTTGTGCAAGTGAAACAGCGCAACAGTAAAAAAGGACAACCTCAAAGATCGAAGCAATCAGAGTAGACCAGGTCGCAATATGACCTGGTTTTATTTTATTATATTACAATAATGTAAGATTCCTGTAAGGTTAACCGATAGTTACGATTGTCCTTTTCCAGTAGAGTAAGGAAGGATTAAATTTTATACAAGGAGTTGCTTTATGGGGAACAATATTACAAACAAACGAATTGATGAGTTAGATTACATTCGTGGTTTCGCACTACTGGGGATTATTTTAGTAAATATTCTTGCACTACTTAATATTAAAATTCCAGACCCTAATACAGTGGATGCAAGTTATCAAAGGTTTCTATACTTATTTGTAGAAGGTCGTTTCTTCTCAATCTTCTCATTCTTATTTGGAGTAGGATTCTATATCTTTATAACGAGAGCAATTGCGAAAGGGAAGAATGGATATGTTCTATTTCTACGCCGAGTAGTTGCACTATTTATTTTCGGTTTGATTCATTACATGTTTCAGCCTGGAGAGGCATTAACGTTATATGCAATTTGCGGGTTAATCGTTTTACCATTTTATAAAGCGAAAAAACAAGTGAACTTAGTTATTGGCCTTATTTTAACAATTGCTTTTAGTGTAATGGGGATTAAAGAACTATTACCACTCGGCTTAATTTTATTAGGTCTTGCTGCAGGCCAATATCGTGTATTTGAAAATCTCACGCAAAACATAAAGAAAGTCGCTATTTTTACAGGTATTATGTTTGTTTTAAGTGTCGTAGCTGTATGGTATCAATACGGGCACGTACCTGCTGAGCCATTTGTAAATATGATACTTATGAATGAGGACGGAACAATGGATGTTGCAGGCCAATTTTTAAAAATTGGTGTTACAGTTGGACCAGTCATTTCAGCTTTCTATGTGGGCGCATTAATTTTATTACTTCAATTAAAAACAGTTCAAACATTGTTAGCACCACTCAAATACTATGGTCGTATGGCGTTAACAAATTATATCGGACAAACTGCAATGATTTTAATTGCAGGAAGTGCATTTAAATTTGCGGGAAACTTAACGTACATGCAGACGTTATATGTATGTATTGCAATTTACGCAATTCAAATTGTGTTTAGTGTGATTTGGATGAAAATCTTTAAGATGGGTCCAATAGAATGGATTTGGCGTGTTATTACGTACTGGACGGTAACACCTTTAAAGAAATAAAAAGAGAAGTAGGCTGTTCCTTTTGTGGAACAGCCTACTTTTATTTTCAGCTTTTGTCGGCAAGTCAATATAATTTCATTTACGGATGTACCATTTCAAAAAGTGAACGAATTTGTATTTAAAGGAAAAAAGCCAACCTTACATGCTCAGCCTTTTTATATTACAAAAGTGTAAGGTAAATGTAATGTTAACAAATAGCAGTGCCCCTCCAAAAAGCGCAAAATAGGTAATGGAAAAACAAGCATAGGAGGATATATATGACGAAACCAGTTGTAGACGTGAAAAACGTTCAAAAAGTGTACGGTAAAAAAGGTGAGAACCAATCACACGCGTTAAAAGGTGTATCATTCTCAATTCAAGAGGGTGAGTTTGTAGGAATTATGGGACCATCTGGTTCTGGTAAAACGACATTATTAAATGTAATTTCAACGTTAGATAAAGCAACAGGCGGCGTTGTTGAAATTGCGGGTACGGATATTACAAAAATGAAGCAAGGTGAGCTTTCAGATTTCCGTTCACAAAAGTTAGGATTCATCTTCCAAGACTTTAATTTATTAGAAAACTTATCTATTTACGAAAACATTGCATTGCCACTTTCACTTCAAGGTGTTTCATCACGTAACATTGGACCGAAAGTAGAAAAAGTAGCAGATATGTTAGGTATTTCAGCTATTCTTCAAAAGTACCCATCTGAAGTATCTGGTGGACAGAAACAGCGTTCAGCAGCAGCGCGCGCTTTAGTACATGAGCCTGCAATTATTTTAGGGGACGAGCCAACAGGAGCTCTTGATTCTAAAAATGCAGCGAGTTTACTTGATGCGATGACAAACTTAAATGAAGATCAAGGCGTATCTATTATGATGGTTACACATGATCCGTATAGTGCAAGTTATTGTCAGCGTATTTTATTCATTCAAGATGGTGAGCTATATAAAGAAATTCACCGTGGTGGTACACGTGAAGAGTTTTATAAAGAAATTTTAGATGTGCTTGCAGACTTAGGCACACAAAAAGCGTAAGAAAGGAGACTTTGGCATGTTATTCAAACTTTCCATGTCAGGGCTAAAAAGTAAGCTGAAAGATTATATCGTCTTACTTGTTGGTCTTGTCATGTCGATTTCAATTTTTTATATGTTCCAAACGTTAGCGCTGAATGAAGCGTTTATCGAATCTAACTCAGTTATTAAATCAATTGGATTCGTATTCCAAGCAGGTTCATTTTTATTAGCAATTATAACCTTCTTCTATATTTTATATGCGAACTCTTTCTTACTATCACTTCGTCAAAAAGAGTTTGGTATGTATATGATGTTAGGAGCAAAAAAGCATAAAGTTACATTACTTATGTTTATTGAGACAATTGTATTAGGTGCCGCGTCTCTTGCGATTGGACTTGCAGTTGGTGTAGGACTTGCTGAAGGTATTGGTCAGTTGTTAATGAAACAACTCGAATTTGCGGGTGAAGGTTATAAAGCATTTTATTTACCATCCATGACTGTTACTTGCATCTTCTTCTTTGCGCTATTTGTATTATCAGCAATTATGAACAGTATTAAATTATCACGTATTTCTGTATTGCAACTTGTACATGCAGACGCACAAACAGAACGTGTTGCAGTAAAAGGAAAAATGACAGGTTTAGTTGCATTCCTTGCGGTTATTTTATTAGGTATTGGCTATGCATCAATGATTTATATGGAAAAGCTAAGAGAAATGGGAATCCTTATTGCATTAATTACAACAACAGCTGGTACTTACATGCTATTTGGATCGCTTCTTCCTGTTATTATTAAAAAGTTAAAAAGTAATAAAAAACGAAGCGAAAAAGGGCTTAACGCTTTTACTTTTGCACAATTAAACTTCCGTATTAATAGTTTAACGAAAGTGCTTGCGACAGTAGCAATGTTAGTTGCTCTTGGAGCGGGTGCAATTTCAGGTGGTATGGCGTTTAAAAATAATGTTATAAAAATGGTAGATGGTTTAGTAATATATGATTCAGTAGTTCATAACCCAACAGCTGAAGAAAAGAAGATTTTAGACGGTATTACATTTAAAGAGAAAAACGAATATCGTTACAAAGTAGATGGTAAATACGTTTATTATGTAAAAGAAGATTTAGAAAAAAATCGTCCTTTAATAAAAGATATGTCAAATATGAAGTCGATGAAAGATTTAGTGAATACGAAGAAAGTTTCAGAGGAACTACCGGTAGGTGCAGTTTCTAGAGAAATGAATGAAAAAGATGCGAACGCTAAAGAACTTTCGGCGGAATGGATAGATGCTTTTAGTACAATCCATCCATATTATTTATACAATGATCATGCAATTAAAATTGTAGATCAAAAAATGTACGATGGGATAAATGGTAAAGAAGGTATAGCATTTATTGGAAAAACAGATGATTTTTTAACATATAAAAAAGAATGGAAAAAACTTGACGAGTTGCAGCTAGATAAATATAAAAATGTAAAAGCTGAACAAATGGATAGTAAATATCAAGCTTATAGTGGATTCTACGGCATTGCGAGTGGAACAGTATTTATGGGATTCTTCCTTGGAATTGCGTTCTTAGCAATGATGGCAAGCTGTCTTATGTTTAAAATTCTTTCTGGTGCATCAAAAGATATTACGCGTTATCAGATGCTTCGTAAAATCGGTGTGCGCCGTGAATTATTAACGAAATCGATTTATAAAGAGTTATTCTTAGTATTCTTATTCCCAGCAATTGTGGGTATCGCTCACGTATTAGTTGGTATGAATATTTTCGGATTTATTTTAATCGATCCGTACTTCCGTATTTGGGTACCAATCGTAATTTTCGTAGTTATTTATGCGATTTATTACTTCATTACAGTTCAATTGTATAAAGGAATTGTTCTTCCGAAAGAGGACTAATAACAAAAATACCGAGCATAGGGCGCTCGGTATTTTTGTTATTTTCAGAAAAAATAACGAAAAACATTGATATGTTACTTAATTGTATTATAGAATATAATTAAGTAACATAAACTAAACATATAAAGTAGCAGGAAATGAAAGGAGGAATCCAACTTGCAGAAAGAAGATGTATCTTTATTTGAAGTTATAAGTATAGCGCTAAGGTCCAAAGAAGTTTTACTATTTTCATCTTTATCCCTCGTTATTTTTCTAACCGCAACGTATTTTTACAATAATAAGTTTCCAAATCATAAATATCCAGAATTTTTAGATGCATTAAAGTATATCGCTTCAATTGTATAGTGTAAAAAATTTAAAAGGAAATGGATAATACATGGAATTCTCATAGCATGATAAGGTAAAATGGACAACATGATGAGAAAATTACCGTTCATAAGATGAGGAGAATACATGTATGGAAGTTGTAGAGGCATTAAAAGATATAAGCCAAATTGAGGCTATGAAAAAATATTTGAAAGAGCATTCCCAGCGAGATTATCTTTTATTCGTTATTGGAATTAACACGGGTTTAAAAATTACTGAGCTCCTTAGTATGAAGTTTGAAGATGTATTAAATGAAGATGGAACTGCTAAAGAGTTTTATTCTCTTCCTGTGAAAGATGAAAAATTTAAACAAGATATTTATTTAAATACAAAAGTAAAGGAAGCGCTTTTAGCGTACGTACAATCTTTTGATGCTCAAAGAGAAAACTACGTATTTCAATCTAATAAAACGACAAATTCAATTACGCGTCAACAAGCTTATCGGGTGATTCATAATGCTGCGGAAGCAGTTGGAATTGTTGGGAAGATTGGAACGAATTCAATGAGAAAAACATTTGGGTTTCACGCGTACAAAAGAGGAATAGCGATTGCGCTACTGCAAAAACATTTCCATCACGCAACGCCATCAGAAACGCTCAAATATTTAGGTATTTCAAAAGATGAAAAGTTTAAAACGGAGATCGATGTAGATTTGTAAAAGCCGTAACTAAAAATTTTAGGGGGCGGAAAATATGAATATTAGAGAAAGTGAACTTCCGGGTATTGGTTGTAAGTTTGAAGTAATTACGAAAGGTAATGAAAAAATGGTTATCGTTATTCATGATGATGGAAGAAGAGAAATGTATCATTTTGATGTGGATCATGATGAGAGTATTTCAAGCATTTCTCTTCGCGATTCTGAAGCGAGACAAATTGCGGCTATATTAGGCGGAATGGTCTATAGGCCACAAGCGTTAGACACGATTGAGATGGCTTTTGAAGGATTATCAATTGAGTGGTTTAAAATAGAAAATAACGCACCAGTCGTACAAAAGACAATTGGTAGTTTACATGTTCGAAAAACATATAACGTAACAATCATTGCTATTTTGAAAAAGAATATGAAGAAATTTTTCAATCCAGGTCCAGATTCTATCATTGAGGCTGGTGATATGCTCGTATTATCGGGTGAAAGACATGAAGTGAAGAGAATTATTAATGAGTTGCTTTCAGCGGGAGGTGACTCATAATCGATGGATACTTTAGTCTTTGAAGTTGGAACTGCGTTAGTATTAGTAGCTTTTGCAGCTATCCTCGCTGCAAAGTTAAAGTTTTCGATTATTCCGTTTCTCATTATACTTGGTATGCTAGTGGGGCCTCATGCCCCAGATTTAGGGCTTATCGATTTAAGGTTTATTGAAAGCGGAGAAGTAATTTCCTTCCTCGGCCGTGTTGGCGTCATATTCCTCTTATTCTATTTAGGCTTAGAATTCTCAATAAAAAAATTAATTAAATCCGGAAAGTCGATTGCTTTTGGGGGAACTGTTCATATATCGCTTAATTTTATATTAGGTTTGCTTTACGGATATATAATGGGTTTCCCCTTATTAGAAACATTAATTATTGCCGGAATCATAACAATTTCCTCGAGTGCAATTGTCGCAAAAGTAATTGTTGATTTAAGGCGATCTGGTAATAAAGAGACGGAGCTAATTTTAGGAATCATTATGTTTGATGATATCTTTTTAGCTGTATATTTGTCAGTTGTTTCAGGGTTAGTACTCGGAGGGGCAACGTCATTTATAGGTGCTCTTACATCTGTTTTAATCGCAGTAGGCTATATGTTATTATTCTTTATAATCGCTCGAAAAGCTACGCCGTTCCTAAATAAAGTATTAGATATTTCGTCTAATGAAATTTTTATTATCGTAATATTCGCTATTTTATTCTTTGTGGCTGGTTTTTCAGAAACGATTCATGTTGCTGAGGCGATTGGAGCGTTATTATTAGGGCTTGTCTTTTCTGAAACGGAGCATAGTGATCGAATCGAGCATCTTGTCGTTCCGTTTCGTGATTTCTTTGGAGCTATATTCTTTTTCAGTTTCGGTTTAAGTATAGATCCATTTTCTCTTGGAGGAGCCGTGTGGTTGGCCTTAGGAGCAGTTTTCATTACTCTCATCGGTAATTTTATCGCTGGAATGGCTGCGGGACGTAAAGCAGGGTTATCACATAAGGCATCTACGAATATCGGATTAACGCTTGTATCACGTGGAGAATTCTCCATTATTGTCGCGAATATTGGAATTGCGGGCGGCTTAATGGCGACGATTAAACCATTTTCAGCTTTATACGTGTTAATATTGGCATCGTTAGGACCTTTATTAACGAAAGAGTCTGGGAGGATATACTCTCTGTTGGATAAAATATTTAAATGGAGCGCTAAAGAACGTGCGAAGCGAGAAAAAGAAGTTGGATAGTACAAACAAGGGTAGACTGCATGAAAATTTCATGCAGTCTACCCTTTTATATATTGTTACTGTTGTCATTTTTTGTCGGTAAGTCGATATATTCTAATAATCGCTGATATAATCCAAGAAGCAATCAATATAATTTCATTTACCGATAAACCATTATCTGAATTTCATCAACTATTAATCAGTTGCCTTCCTATTTAAAAACGACTACAATTTTACTGTTATATATGAACGAAAAAAATAGAATAGGAGGGGAGAATATGCCAAGGAAAGTATGGCTATTAGTAGCTGGGATGATTATTAATGTCACGGGTGCTTCTTTTTTATGGCCTTTTAATACAATTTATTTGCATGATCATCTAGGGAAATCTTTATCAGTGGCTGGAATGGTATTAATGATCAACTCGCTTACTGGTGTAATCGGAAACTTGCTCGGCGGTGTTTTATTTGATAAATGGGGCGGTTATAAATCAATTTTAGTAGGAATTGTCATTACACTCGTATCGATTTTAGGTCTTGTGTTCTTCCACGGTTGGCCGTTATATGTTGTATGGCTAGCATTAATTGGCTTTGGTTCTGGAATGGTCTTTCCATCGATGTATGCGATGGTTGGTACAGTTTGGCCAGAGGGCGGAAGACGAGCATTTAATGCGATGTATGTTGGACAAAACGTTGGTATTGCGATTGGAACAGCGTGCGGTGGTTTAGTTGCGTCGTATCGTTTTGATTATATTTTCTTAGCGAACTTTATTTTATACTTTGTTTTCTTCTTAATTGCTTTTATTGGATTCCGTGGTATGGAAGACAAAAAAGGGTCAGAGGTACAAAAAGAAGTCGAAACCAAAAAAGGGTGGTCACTTACACCGGGATTCAAAGCACTTCTTATTGTGTGTGTAGCATATGCTTTATGCTGGGTTACATACGTACAGTGGCAAGGGGCGATTGCAACACATATGCAAGAATTAAATATTAGCCTTCGTCACTATAGTTTATTATGGACGATAAACGGAGCGATGATTGTTTGTGCGCAGCCGCTCGTTAGTATGCTAATTCGCTGGATGAAGCGTTCTTTAAAACAACAAATTATGATTGGGATTTTCATTTTTGCGGCTTCATTCATTGTGTTAAGTCAAGCGCAGCAATTTACGATGTTCCTCGTTGCGATGGTAACATTAACGATTGGTGAGTTATTCGTATGGCCAGCGGTTCCGACCATTGCAAATATACTTGCACCGAAAGATAAATTAGGATTTTATCAAGGGGTCGTAAATAGTGCGGCGACTGTAGGGAAAATGTTCGGACCAGTCGTTGGCGGAGCAATTGTTGATTTATACAATATGGAAGTATTGTTTATCGCGATCATGGTAATGCTTGTAGTAGCGTTTATAGCAACGAGCATTTATGACAAACGAGTAAAAGTAGAAGAAACAGTTGAAGAAAAAATTGCAGTTTAGTTTGACGGAACATGTAACATGTTTTAGAATATATTTAAATTAACTCATATTTGTAATAACAGTGAAAAGGAGTAGTAGTAATAGAAGCTGGTTTAGAGAGTTGACGGTCGGTGCAAGTCAATCCACGTTTCGTTATGAACTCGCCTTTGAGTTGCAGTTGTGAAACTAATAGTAGCAATTGCCGTTAATCCACGTTACGGATCTAAGCGAATGTATATTTTACATTAATTTAGGGTGGTACCGCGGGAATCTATAACCTCTCGTCCCTTTCTAGGGATGAGAGGTTTTTTGTATTTTGGGCGGTGAAAATAAATAGAATTTCAAGGAGGGTATCTCATGAGCTTTAATCATCAAGAAATTGAGAAGAAGTGGCAAGGATATTGGGAAGAGAATAAAACATTCCGTACGCCAGATGAGACAGAAAAACCAAAATTTTATGCACTAGATATGTTTCCATATCCATCAGGTGCAGGCTTACACGTAGGACATCCAGAAGGTTATACAGCGACAGATATTTTATCTCGTATGAAGCGTATGCAAGGATATAACGTTCTTCATCCAATGGGATGGGATGCATTCGGTCTTCCAGCAGAGCAATATGCACTTGATACTGGAAACAGCCCGGCAGAATTTACAGAGCTTAATATTAATACGTTCCGTAATCAAATTAAAGCATTAGGCTTCTCTTATGATTGGGATCGTGAAGTAAATACAACGGATCCAAACTACTACAAGTGGACACAATGGATCTTCTTAAAACTATTTGAAAAAGGCTTAGCTTACGTTGATGAAGTACCTGTAAACTGGTGTCCAGCGCTTGGTACAGTACTTGCAAACGAAGAAATCATTGATGGTAAGAGTGAGCGCGGTGGGCATCCGGTTGAGCGTCGTCCGATGAGACAGTGGATGTTAAAAATTACAGCTTACGGAGATCGTCTATTAGAAGATCTAGATGAGCTTGATTGGCCGGAAAGCTTAAAAGATATGCAGCGTAACTGGATCGGTCGTTCTGAAGGTGCAGAAGTACACTTCAACATCGACGGTACAGATGAAAAATTCACAGTTTTCACAACGCGTCCTGATACACTATTCGGTGCAAGCTACTGTGTACTTGCTCCAGAGCATGCACTTGTTGCTGACATTACAACTGCTGAGCAAAAAGAAGCTGTAGAAGCTTACATTAATTCTGTAAAAATGAAGAGTGATTTAGAGCGTACAGAACTTGCGAAAGAGAAAACTGGTGTATTCACTGGTGCTTACGCAGTTAACCCAGTAAACGGTGAGAAATTACCAATCTGGATCGCTGATTACGTTCTTGCAACTTACGGAACAGGTGCTGTAATGGCGGTTCCAGCTCACGATGAGCGTGACTATGAATTCGCATCAACGTTCAATCTTCCAATGAAGGAAGTTGTAAAAGGCGGAGACATTACGAAAGAAGCATACACAGGTGATGGTGCACACGTAAACTCAGCATTCCTTGATGGCTTAAATAAAGAAGAAGCAATCGCAAAAATGATTGAATGGCTTGAAGTAACAAGTGCAGGAAATCAAAAAGTAACGTACCGTCTACGTGACTGGTTATTTAGCCGTCAACGTTACTGGGGTGAGCCAATTCCAGTAATCCATTGGGAAGATGGCACAATGACAGCTGTGAAAGAAGAAGAATTACCGTTAGTTCTTCCGAAAACAGAAAACATCCGTCCTTCAGGTACAGGGGAATCACCACTAGCTAACATCGAAGAGTGGGTAAATGTTGTTGATCCTGAAACTGGTAAAAAAGGTCGTCGTGAAACGAACACAATGCCACAATGGGCTGGTAGCTGTTGGTATTACCTACGCTACATGGATCCAAACAATAACGAAGCACTTGTAGATCCTGAAAAAGTAAAACAATGGCTTCCAGTTGATATTTATATCGGCGGTGCAGAGCATGCTGTACTTCACTTACTATATGCTCGTTTCTGGCATAAAGTATTATATGATATCGGTGTAGTTCCAACGAAAGAACCGTTCCAACAATTATTCAACCAAGGTATGATTCTAGGTGAAAACAACGAGAAAATGAGTAAATCAAAAGGTAACGTTGTAAACCCTGATGATATCGTAGCGAGCCATGGTGCAGATACACTTCGTCTATACGAAATGTTTATGGGACCATTAGATGCTTCAATCGCTTGGTCTGAAAATGGTCTTGACGGAGCTCGTCGTTTCCTAGACCGCGTATGGCGCCTATTCGTTCAAGATAACGGTGAATTAAGTGAGAAAATTACTGATGCACCAAATAAAGAGCTTGAAAAAGCTTACCATCAAACAGTGAAGAAAGTAACAGAAGACTATGCAGAGCTTCGCTTCAACACAGCGATTTCTCAAATGATGGTATTCATCAACGATGCATACAAAGCTAATACACTTCCGAAAGAATATGTAGAAGGTTTCGTAAAAATGATTGCACCAGTTGCACCTCATATCGGGGAAGAACTTTGGAGCAAGCTTGGTTACAATGAAACAATCACATATGCAAGCTGGCCAACATTTGATGAGTCTAAACTTGTAGAAGATGAAGTTGAAATCGTTGTTCAAATTATGGGCAAAGTTCGCGCAAAATTAACAATGAGTAAAGACGCATCAAAAGAAGAAATGGAACAACTTGCACTTGAAGCAATTAAAGAACAAATCGAAGGAAAAACAGTTCGTAAAGTAATTGTCGTTCCTGGAAAACTTGTTAACGTTGTTGCAAACTAATGAATGAAAGAAAAGCTCAGAGCCTTTATGCTCTGGGCTTTTTTATATAGAAAATAATTTCTGGATCGTCTTCATCTAGGTTTTCAATTATTCCACTACGCATAAATCCATTCGCTTTAAAAACTTTTTGCATATTTGTATTCGATTCGTTCGTTGAAGAAAATATTTTTTGAGTAGGAGAATTACTTAACATATAGGAGATTAATGAGCTTGCATGACCTTGTCTTCTTTTTGTTGGCGAAACAATAATTAATGAGAGGAACGTGTAGCCAAAGAAGTTCGTATCATACGTCAGAAAACCTAAAATAGAATTGTCTTCTTTTACAATGATGCATTGCTCCTTATCAATAGCGTGTTTAATATAATTTCGTCTACTATCGTCTCCAATTACATCAATATCTATATGTAAGATTGAATCTAAATTGTCGTTTGAAGCTTTTGTAACGTTTCTCAATAGAAATGCCTCCTTTTAAAGTGGAGAAAGAATAATTAGTCAATTGATTCTATCATGAATGAGGAAAAAGGTGAGGAATTCTTATGCAGACAAACACCTATTTTTAACTAGGAAATATGATACAAAAGGTAGGTTAAATTGAAAACAAGGGGTGAAAGGAATGAAAGGGATGGACAATAATGCACCGCATGGCTTCTTCGGAGGTGGATCGGATAGTTATGAACAAATGATGTTAATGGGAGGAGCAGGGCAACAAGGATACGGTGGAATTCCGAGCTGGATGGGTGGAGCACATGGAGGATTTCCAACATCAGTAGCAGGCATGCAAACTGGATTTCCAACGTTAACGGGAGGATTTCCGACATCAGTAGCTGGCGCACAAACTGGAATTCCAGTAGGAGTACCAACTACATTTCCTTCTTTCGTTGGAGGGGGACAGACAGGATTCCCTGTACCAGGAGTAGGTGTTGTAGCAGGAGGAGTAGGTGGGTATCCGCAAGTCATATACGGTCATCACCACCATCAAGGTCAACAAGGCCATCATGGTCATCACCACCATCAAGGTCAACACAGCCATCATGGTCATCACCAACAACAAGTACATCACCAACA
>NZ_JAEHCH010000019.1:0-117367 GCF_016483245.1 Bacillus cereus group sp. N31
TGAGAACTTCCTAACGCAGAAAAATAACTTACCACCTTAGAGCTGCACTGGGGAAATGAAGTATCTAGTGCCGTGTAAACGACGTTACCGTAAAAGAAGCCATTGTATGTTTACAATGGGAATCTGGGTGGAACCACGGGTAAAAGCACGCTCGTCCCTATTTTAGGGATGAGTGTGCTTTTTATTATGAAATGGAGAGATGAAAAATGAAAGAACAGATGATTGAAATTAAATTTCCAGATGGTAGTGTTAAAGAATTTGTAAAAGGAATTACTTTAGAAGAAATTGCTGGATCAATTAGTAGTAGCTTGAAAAAGAAAGCAGTCGCGGGGAAAGTAAATGATCAGTTATATGATTTACGCCGAAATATTGAAGAAAATGCGGAAGTAGAAATCATTACTATAGATTCAAATGATGGAGTAGAAATTGCAAGACACTCTGCGGCACATATTTTAGCGCAAGCTGTAAAAAGATTATATGGTGATATAAATCTTGGGGTAGGGCCTGTTATTGAAAATGGATTTTATTATGATATGGATCTTCCAAGTAGTGTAAACGTAGAAGATTTACCAAAAATCGAGAAAGAAATGAGAAATATTATAAAAGAAAATATAAGTATAGAAAGAGTTGAGGTTTCTCGAGAAGAAGCAGCAAAACTGTTTCAAGAAATGAACGATCGCTTGAAATTAGAACTTTTAGAAGTAATTCCTAGTGGGGAAAGTGTAACACTATATAAACAAGGTGAATTTGTAGATTTATGCAGGGGGCCACATGTACCATCTACAGGTTATTTGAAAGCATTTCAATTAACTCACGTTTCCGGTGCATATTGGCGAGGGGATAGTAATAACCAAGTGCTTCAGCGTATATATGGTGTTGCATTCTCTTCTCAAAAAGAATTAGAAGAGTAT
Source organism: Bacillus cereus group sp. N31 (assembly GCF_016483245.1). Taxonomy (NCBI): domain Bacteria; kingdom Bacillati; phylum Bacillota; class Bacilli; order Caryophanales; family Bacillaceae; genus Bacillus; species Bacillus cereus group sp. N31. The sequence continues at coordinate 912 of NZ_JAEHCH010000019.1, forward strand.
TTACATTTCGTTGAAGAAGCAGCAAAAAGAAACCACCGTAAGTTAGGTAATGAACTTGAGTTATTTATGTTTTCTGAAGAGGCTCCGGGAATGCCATTTTATTTACCGAAAGGCCAAATTATTCGGAATGAATTAGAAGCATTTTTAAGAGAAATTCAAAAAGAATACAATTATCAAGAAGTACGCACTCCGTTTATGATGAACCAAGAAGTATGGGAGAGATCAGGGCATTGGGGCCATTATAAAGATAATATGTATTTCTCAGAAGTAGACAACAAAAGTTTTGCATTAAAGCCAATGAATTGTCCTGGACATATGCTTATGTTTAAAAATAAATTGCATTCTTATCGTGAATTACCGATTCGCATGTGTGAGTTCGGTCAAGTGCATCGACATGAATTTAGCGGCGCGTTAAACGGGTTATTAAGAGTTCGTACTTTCTGCCAAGATGATGCTCATTTATTTGTAACACCAGAACAAATTGAGGATGAAATTAAATCCGTAATGGGGCAAATTGATTACGTATATAAAACTTTTGGATTCGAATATGAAGTGGAGCTGTCTACTCGTCCAGAAGATTCAATGGGTGACGATAAATTGTGGGAGCAAGCAGAAGCCGCATTAGAAAATGTATTACAGTCATTGAATTATAAATATAGACTAAATGAAGGTGACGGCGCATTTTATGGACCGAAGATTGATTTCCATATTAAAGATGCCTTAAATAGAAGTCACCAGTGCGGAACAATTCAGCTTGATTTCCAAATGCCAGAGAAATTCGATTTAAATTATATAGATGTGAAGAATGAAAAGAAAAGACCAGTTGTTATTCACCGAGCAGTTTTAGGTTCGTTAGACCGCTTTTTAGCAATATTAATTGAACACTTTGGAGGCGCGTTCCCGGCATGGGTAGCACCAGTTCAAGTGAAAGTAATTCCAGTTTCAAATGCAGTTCATGTACAATATGCAAATGAGGTTGCGGATAAATTAGCACAAGCTGGAGTTCGTATTGAACGAGATGTGCGAGATGAAAAGTTAGGATATAAAATAAGAGAAGCACAAATGCAAAAAATTCCTTATGTTCTTGTTATTGGGGATAAGGAAATGGAAAACGGATCTGTAAATGTACGTAAATATGGGGAAGAAAAGTCAGAGGTTGTTGCGCTAGATGTATTTGCGGCAAGTATGGAAGAGGAAATAAAGAATAGAAAATATTGATTAACAAGAAAACACACCATTAGAAATTGGTGTGTTTTCTTGTTTACCTTACAAAAATGTAAGGTAAATGTAAGAGAAATCGAAGGAACGAGTTTTTGAAAAGTGAGAATATGAAGTAGGGAAAAGTTCATGTTACTTGTGTATCTTTTGTGTTTGAAAAATTAAAAAATTCTTAAGGATTTACAGGACAAAATGATAAGAAATATGTGAGAAATTAATTCTATACAAAAGGGATGGAGTGAAAGAAATGTCAACAAATGTAGTTACTGTAGAAAGTGTAGAAAAAACGTACGGGAAAAGAAATGAGAATCAGTCAAAAGCGTTAAGGGGTGTTTCATTACATATTAAAGAAGGAGAGTTTGTAGGGATCATGGGTCCTTCTGGATCTGGAAAAACGACTTTACTTAATGTGATTAGTACACTGGATCAAGCGACAGGTGGTAGTGTGACGATAGCTGGTACAAATATTACTTCTATGAAGGGGAATGCATTATCAGATTTTCGTTCTCAAAAATTAGGATTCATTTTTCAAGATTTTAACTTACTAGAAAACTTATCAATTTATGAAAATATTGCTTTGCCTCTTTCTTTGCAAGGCGTACCATCAAGTGAGATTACAGGAAAAGTAAATGAGGTTGCGAAGAAATTAGGAATTACTGAAATTTTAACAAAATATCCGACTGCTGTTTCTGGTGGGCAAAAACAAAGAACGGCGGCAGCACGAGCTTTAGTACATAATCCGGCAATCGTATTAGCAGATGAACCAACAGGAGCACTTGATAGTAAAAATGCAAAAAGTTTATTAGAAGCAATGCAAGATTTACATGAAAATCACAATGTAAGTATTTTGATGGTTACACATGATGCGTTTAGTGCAAGTTACTGTGAGCGTATTTTATTTATTCAAGATGGTCTTCTTTATAAAGAATTAAATCGTCAAGGCACTCGAGAGAATTTCTATCAAGACATTTTAGGTGTGCTCGCTCATATGGGCTCAGCTGCTGAGTCTAAGTAGGGGGCGAAACTATGTTATTTAAATTATCACGTCATAGTATGAAAAAGATGTTAAAAGATTATATGGTTTTACTGATTGGTCTCGTTATTAGTATTAGTATTTTCTATATGTTCCAAACGATGGCGATGAACAGTGAATTTACAAAAGATAATAGTCTCATTAGTAGTATTAGACTCGTCTTCTGGGTAGGTGCAATATTACTTTCTTTCATAACTGTATTTTATATTATATATGCCAATTCTTTTTTACTTACATTAAGAAGAAAAGAACTTGGTATGTATATGATGCTTGGAGCGAAAAAGAAAAAAGTAGCACAGTTATTATTTATTGAAACATTCGGTATGGGGATTGTAAGTATTATTATCGGTATTTTAGTAGGGATGTTACTTGCAAGTGTAGCAGGAAACTTTTTAATAAATGGAATGGAAATTTCAGCAAAAGGTAGTTATGCATCTGTATACACACCAGCAATCTTAGTTACATCTATTTTCTTCTTAATACTATTTTTCATTACTGGCTTAATGAACAGTGTCCGATTGTTACGTAAAACTGAACTAGAGTTAATTCGTGAAGATGAAACACTAGATGAAGTGAAGAAAAGTAAAACTCGCATTATTATAATGACAGTACTGGGTGTATTACTAGTAAGTACAGGGTATTATTTTATGGTAAATATAAGAACATATGCTGAACTTGGTTTTATAATAGCGACGATTGTTACAACACTTGGAACGTACTTTATTTTTAGTTCATTACTCCCATTTTTTGTGATGAAAATTAAGGGGAATAAAAAACGAAATGAAACGGGCTTAAATAGTTTTACATATGCACAGCTACGCTTTCGAGTAAATAGTTTATCGAGAGTATTAGGAACTGTAGCGATGTTAATTGCATTAGGTGCAGGGGCAATGACGGCAGGTATGGCATTTCAAAAAAATGTAGGCATAATGACAGACTTTTCTCGTGTATATGATGTTGTAATTCATGATCCAAATGAACAAGATAAAGCGGCCTTGAAAGAAATGGAAATTGTTGAAGAAAGTAAGTACAAGTATAAAGTAGATGGAGAAGCGGTTTATTATTTACGTAACGACTTAACTGAGAAACCACCACTCGTTTCCGATCACTTTGATACAAAAACTTTAAAAGAGCCTGCTCGTAAACGTGTGGCTGAACCTTTAACTGAACCTGTTTATTCTGCTTTGGAAGCTCCCGAAGCAGCCAATAAACTTCCTCGTATGCCAAGGGATTGGGAAGATGCGGTTGTAAGAGAAATACAAATTACACATAATCAATTTAACGGAAAACCTGTAAGAATTGCTGATGAAGAACACTACAAAGCAGTTCAAGGAACGGAACATAGTGTAACATTAGCAAAAGTAGATGATATGAAAAAATATAAACCGTTGTTAATTGAAATAGACAAGAGACAAAAAGAACAAATTGAAAAAACAACAGGTACAAAAGTAGACTTATTTACAAAAATGACAATTTATCAGTTTATGAACAGTTTCATGAGTGGAACAATGTTTATGGGGTTTTTCCTTGGAATTGCCTTTTTAGCAATGATGGCAAGTTCACTAATGTTCAAAATATTAACAGGTGCTTCTCGTGATGTACGCCGTTATGAAATGTTACGAAAAATCGGCGTAAGACGTAGTATGTTAACGAAAAGTATATATAAAGAAATTTCATATTTATTTATCTTCCCAGCGATCATTGGCATCTCTCACGTTTTAGTTGGGCTAAACTTATTTAGCTTCATATTAGTTGATCCGTTTGTAAAAGTGTGGGTGCCAATAGGAATTTTCTTAGTCATTTATTTCATTTATTACTGGATAACTGTTCAACTTTATAAAGGTATGGTAATGCCGAAAGAAGAGGTAGCGAAATAGTTTATGAAAAAAGTCCTTGTTTTGAAAACAAGGGCTTTTTTCTATGTTTGTGATACATAAATACGTGTATGAGAGGTGATATCAAGCCTTTCTGTAATTTATATATCGAAAATTAAGAAAATATTAAGAGTTTATATAGCGGAAAGTTAAGATGTGTATGGGACATTAATAATGTACAAAAACATTGAGATGAAATTGGAAAGTGTACTTGTTTTGTACTTTTATTTACTTGAGGTAGTTTTGCAGAAATAAATTGATATTTTATAAATTTAACAGAAAGGAAGCGTATTATGAAAAAGATAAAAAAATCAATAAAACTTATTGGAGTCATTACTATACTATTACTAACCATAGCACTAATATTTCCTACATGGACTTCGCAAATAAAGAGTAATAACAGTATAAGTACATTAGAACAAGTAGAGATAAATGGAAGTGGTCATGAGATTATGATACGCGGCAAAGATAAGAGGAATCCAGTAATTATCTTTGTTCATGGTGGACGAGGTTCTTCGGAAATACCATATGCTCAAAAATATCAATACTTATTGGAAGAGAAATTCACAGTTGTTAATTATGATCAAAGGGCAAGCGGGAAATCATATCATTTTTTTGAAGACTATTCGAAATTATCATCAGACCTACTTGTAGAAGATTTATTAGCTATGACAGATTATGTTTCAAAACGTCTCGGTAAAGAAAAAGTAATATTGATTGGGCATTCTTACGGTACATATATTGGAATGCAAGCTGCCTATAAAGCTCCTGAAAAATATGAAGCGTATGTTGGTATAGGGCAGATGAGTGACACAGTAGAAAGTGAGATGGATAGTTTAAAATACGTTATTGAACAGGCGCAAAATGGGGGAAATGCGGAGGAGGTTTCATATTTAAAAGAGTTAACCGAAAAAATTAAAAACGGCGATACATACACTCCGAGAGATTATGTTGCAAAATATGGTGGAACATCAAGACTCATTGAAAATCCAGATGGTGATAACATTCAGATGTTACTTAGTAATGAATATAACTTGTTAGACGTAATTCGTTATAACGTTGGATTATCACATTCCCAAACGGTCTTATTAGAAAAAGATTTAAAGAATCCATTACCTACTAAAGTAACTAAGCTAAAGCTACCATTTTATTTTCTTATGGGTAAATATGACTATAATACTTCATTTCATGCAGCTAAAAAATATTTTGATTTGATTGAAGCGGATCAAAAGGAATTTATAGCTTTTGAAAACTCAGCACATTACCCTCAATTTGAAGAAAAGGAAAAGTTTTATGAGTGGATGTGTGATACATTCGTAAAATAGAATTAAATACAAAAAGCACTTAGTTTAAAAATAAGTGCTTTTTTATAGTATGGAATTGATTAGGAAGGAAAATGTTGGATAATGGTCGAAAGATATAATACAACTTCCAAAAAATGACGGGAATTGCTATGTTTTTTAGAAAGAGGAGTTAATTTGTTAAAAGGTATAGGTACTATACATAGATTTTATTTCTGAATATTCATTTAAATAGAAAGGATAATAGTTATGTTCATTCGAATTGGTAAGTGGTGTGGAGTTACATGTTTACAATTATTTGCGGCACTTATTTGTATCCTTTTTTTAGGAGCACTTCCGCGTTTATTTAAAGGACTGCAAATTGATTTAATCGGTTTTTGGGACACAGTTCTGTTTCTTGGGGAGAAGTTACTACAACCAGGTGAAATTACTTATGGATTTCGGAACTCAAGAAAGTTATTTCCACAAATATGGACTCATTATGTAGAGACAATGTTTGTATTTATTTCGGCATTTATACTTTCTTTACTCATTGCGTATGTTATCGTTGTGTGGGTATTGCAGCGCTCTCAATCAAAGCAACGTATATGGAATGGAGTTTTCGTCGCACTGGAAAGTATCCCGGACATTTTATTAATTTTATTATCTCAACTTCTAGTAGTAATTATCTTTCAAAAAACAGGATTTATGCCAGTGAAACATGCGGGATTTGGTGAGGATAGAGCTCGTATGTTACCAATAATATGTCTTGCTATACCTACAACGTTATTATTTATGAAGCTACTATTATTACGTTTTAGAGAAGAATTAGAGAAAGATTATAGCATATTTGCAAAGGGAAAAGGACTGAGTTTAAGACATATTTTGACGCACCATATTTCAAGAAACGTCTTGTTAACAACAGTCTATTATGCAAAAACAAATATTTTATTTATGTTATCAAATTTATATATTATTGAATGGCTATTTAATACGTACGGCATGTTTGTTTTTGTAAAAGAAAATTCCAAATTAGAAATATTTACAGTGAGTTTAGTTATATTATACGTACCGCTTTTTATACTATTTCGTTTATTACATACGCTTTTAAAAAATGTTATAAAGGAGCGTGTGTAACATGTGGCAAGTTGTAAAAAGAGATGTGAGATTTTGGCTAGGTGTTACTTTTTTGAGTGTATTAATGATTGTTAGTATTGGAAATACGGTGTTTTTTGACGGAAATATTCGTGAATTAACGATGATGTATAACGAAAAAGGAAAATTAGAGGCTGCTCCGTTTTCACCATCGAGTAAATTTTGGTTTGGAAGCGATGAGAAAGGACGCGACCTTTTTCAGTTAATAATAGAAGGAGCGAAATGGACAGTTGGTGCTAGTATCGTTATCGCAATTTTACGTGTAGTAATTGGCGGAACTATTGGTTTATTGCTTGGTATGTACAGTAAACGCTCATTTTCAGTTATCTCATCTTTTTTTGATCCGTTTAGTATTGTACCGATGATTATGATTTCCTATTTTATGTTAAATGAAGTTTTAATGTTTGAAAGTGGAGAGGAGGCTGCTCCGTTTCATTTACGGGTTACGTTTCAACTTATAGTTCTTGCGTGCCTTGCTGTACCAACTGTTATGTTGTATACGGCGCAAGAAGTAAAGCGTGTTAAGAATGAAGAATTTATGTTGGCTGCTACTGTGCTCGGAGGGAGTAAGTGGCAGCGGTTGAAACGCCATGTATGGCCACATATATTACCATCATTTCTTTTATTAGTAGCCCAGCAATTTGTAAGCACCCTATTACTTCTCTTACATCTTGGTTTGTTAGAACTGTTTTTCGGCGGAACAATAATCTTTGGTACAGAGGCAGATAGTGTAACAAAAGAATGGACAGGATTAATTGGTCAAAACTTCCGCCATTTAACTACTCATACTTGGATCGTGGTCATACCAATTCTTTTTTATAGTATGACAATCTTATCTGGAAATTTGATTAGTAATAGTATGCAAGATGCGATTAAATTAGGAAATGTGAGAAGGCCAAAGGGGGAAAAGAAAAAAGGGAAAGTAGAGAAACAAATACAACCGACTATGAATGATTTTTCATTCTATAGAGAGGTACAAAAATAAAAAAAGATAGCTGAAGACAAATCGTTTTCAGCTATCTTTTTTCGTTTAAAGTGGAGGTAAATCAATTTTACCTTCTTCAAATAATTCTTTTATCATATGTTTCGTATAACCAGCTGCTTGACCAAATGTGATTTTTGCTGGCATTGGTGCTTCGTTTACATCTACAATTACATCAATAATACACGGCCTGTTTTGTTTTACTGCACTTTCGAAAGCAGGTAGTAGTTCATCTAATTTCTCAATACGGTAGCCAATACCGCCGCACGCCTCTGCGTATTTTGCGAAATCTGGATTCGTTAAATCGGTGCCGAATTCGATATTACCCATAACTTCTTGTTCGAATTTAATCATGGCAATTTTATTATTGTTCAATACGACGACAACGATTGGTAGTTTATATTTTACAGCTGTTACAAAATCGTTCATAGTCATTCCAAATCCGCCGTCACCACAAACTGCAAATACTTGTTTATTCGGGAACGCAATTTTTCCAGCAAGTGCACCAGGTAAACCGCAGCCAAGTGTTGCGAGCCAGCTTGAAATGATAAATTGCTGGTTCGTCATACGGAAGTGCCTTGCTGTCCAGACCGTTACATTTCCGACATCAACTGAAAGGATGGCGTCATCTTCTGCTACTTGCTGCAATGCATGCATAACGCGTTGTGGTTTAATTGGAGTAGAGGAATCTTCTTCCTGACCGTGTAATTTTTCTTCCCACTTTTTCATCATTTCTTGATGATGCTCTAAGAAGGAATGGTCCTCGTGTTTTTCTACATTTTCAATTAACCATTTTAATGTTTTATCAGCATCACCGGCTAAGCCGATATCTGTCACATAACGCTTCCCGATTTGGGCAGGATCTGTATCGATATGAATTGTTTTTGCCTTTTCAGGTAAGAAACCAGTGAACGGATAAGAAGTACCCACCATAATTAAAGTATCCGCGTGTTTCATTGCTTCATAAGATGGTTTCGTTCCAATTAATCCCAATCCACCGATGCAAAGTGGGTGTTCATCAGGAACAATTCCTTTAGCTGGCAATGTAAGTACGATTGGAGCGCCGATATGTTCTGCGAATGCAAGTAAAGATTCTCTTGCATGTTTTGCGCCTTTACCTGCTAAAATAACAGGTTTTGTCGCTTCATTTATTGCGAGTTTCGCTGCATCTAAATCTTCTTTTTGCGGAAATAGCTCAGGCAATGTAAAAGAAGTGTTTGTAACACGAGCCCCATTTTTTACTTCGAATTTCGGAACGTCATCCGGAATAGTGAGAACAGATACACCTTTTTTCGTATAGGCCATACGAATCGCTTGATTCACTACAGCAGGTAGTTGCTCCGCTGACATAATGCGCTGGTTATACACTGCAACATCATCAAACAATCTTTCTAAGTTTACTTCTTGGAAAAAATCCGTTCCGAGTAAATCGGTTTCTACCTGTCCTGAAATTGCTAGCACAGGAGCCTTATCGAGTTTCGCATCATATAAACCGTTTAATAAATGAATAGCTCCAGGTCCTGCGATTGCCATACAAACACCGAGTTTCCCTGTTAATTTCGCATAAGCGGCCGCTGCTAATGCGCCAGCTTCTTCGTGGCGAACTTGAATGAATTTAATTTTATCTTGTTTTTTTCTTAAAGCTTCAATGATAGAATTGATAGAATCTCCAGGCATACCGTATATATGTTCTACTCCCCAGTCAATTAATAAATCAACTAATGCTTCACCAGCTGTTTTCCCAAACATAATTGTTCCTCCTCATAATAGGTAGATAACAATATGTTTTGAAGAAAAAGGAAAAATATACAAATAATAAATTTTTTAGCTTTAATGATGACCAGCGAATAAAGTAAACACTGTTATTAGTAAAAAACCACTAGTTGCCCACATGAGAAATGTAAGGAAAGAGAGCTGTTTCTTAGCTTTCCAAAGCATTTCATGAATTGTGACATAACCAAGTGAACCGATAGCGCTGCCCATAATGAGCCCTTGTAAATGAAGAGCTTTTCCTTTCATTAAAATGCCAAACACCGTACCGGTACCGAGAATAAGAGAAAGTAATAAAGTTGTTAATAGAAATGAAACATATTTATGTTTTGTAAAGAGAAAGGGGATAATTAAAGCTAATCCTTCTGGAATATGGTGAACGACGATTGCTATTAAAAAGGGAATGGCTGAGTCAGCATGATTAATAAAAGCTGTGCCTAACGCAAATCCACTCGGTATATTATGAATAAATATAGCGAAAGAGAGAAACAGGAATGTTTGCCATGCTTGTTGATCCTTTTTATGTATCATTGGATGGTGACAATAGTTATCTAATAAGCTCATAACTAAAATACCGATAGCTATACCAAGTATAGGACCAGTCATTTCATAGCCTGAAAATGTTTCAGGAATAATTTCAAGGGATAAAAGGCCAAGCAAAATACCACCACATAATGCGTATAAACGATGCATCTTTTCTTCAATTAGCTGGCGTGTTGCAACTCCAACAACACCTCCTAATAGTAATCCACCGAACGAAAAAAATGTTACAATCATTGGAATCCATAAACGCTCCATAGTATCACACTCCGATTGTATTCCCCTATTTTTAGCTTACGAAAAGTTAAGTTGGATTAGTCCAAGTAATTGTGTTTGAGTATAGAGAAAAAACTAGCAATTCGTTATAATTTATATATTAAATTTAAGTGGAAAGATGAAAAGGGGAATTGATTATGCAGCAAATTAAAAAAATAGGAAACTCATTTTGGTATATGACACCTGTTTCTGAAACAGATAGACCTATATTAGGGATGGTCGTTGGAAAAGAAAAAACGTTAATGATTGATGCAGGGAATTCAGAAGAACATGCACAATTGTTTTTAGAAATGCTAAAAGAACAGAATGTATCGAGTCCTGATTTCGTAGCACTAACGCATTGGCACTGGGATCATATTTTTGGATTACCTGTACTACAAGAGGCATTGTCTATTGCACATTCTGAAACGAAAAAAGAGATGAGTACACTTGTTTCTTATGAATGGACAGATGAAGCGTTGGACACACGTGTAAAAGAGGGTACTGAAATTGAATTTTGTGCGGATTGTATCAAAAAAGAGTTTAATGAAAAAGCGAGAAATATTAAAATTATTCCTCCAACTTTAACATTCCAGAATCAACTTGAATTAGATCTTGGTGAAGTGACATGTGTGCTAAAGCATGTGGGAGGAGATCATTCACATGACTCTGTTGTTATGTATATAAAAGAAGAAAAGATATTGTTTTTAGGAGACTGTATATATGCAGATATTTTTTCTTCGAAGTGGAACTATACGACGAAACGAACGGTTACATTAATAGATGAATTAGAAAAATTTGATGCTGAGACATATATTCTTTCTCATGGGACAGCTATAAATCGGGAGGAGTTTTTACAAGAAATACAATTGCTAAAAACAGTAGGAACATACACAGAAGCTCATAAAGGCGATGGAGGGAAGATAAAGGAAGCGTATAAACAAGAGCTAGATAGAGAATTAAATGAAGATGAGTTAGAAACAATAACGTATTTTGTAAATGGTTATGAAATGGTTAACCTGTAAAACGCAACTTTAATCAAATAGCATTATACTGCACAAAAAGAGTATTGAAATTTAATTCAATACTCTTTTAAATATTAAGTTCCAAGCAATTTCTAAATTTTTTGGCTGGTTCATCATCTGGATTTATACCACTTTCAAAACTGGTAGTGAAAGGTAACCACTGCCAATCTTCGCATCCTACAAAAGCTACTCTTGACCAATTCTCAATGAATTCAATGAAATTATTCGCAATCTTATACCCATGTCCTTCTCCATCGTCGTGGCTTAGGTAAATTATTGGAGCATCTATATCATCTTTCATATCAAATGCTAAATAATCTCCATTTCCCACTTCACAAAATGCTAATTTGTTGTGCCAAACTACATCATATTCATCATCTAGATTTGAAAAAAACTCGTCAACCAAGTCTTTACGTTCTTTTTCGAATTCAGAAAGACTTTCTAAACTCCAGTGGGGTGTTCCGCAAAAAATATCAGTAAATTCATTTGGTAGCTCTACATCGTCAGGTAAAAACCAGCGTAAGCTAAAATTTCCTGAAAACTCTAAAAGTACTTTTTTGAAGCTATTTGGTAGTTTAATACCCAGTTTTTCTTCTACTTGGATTATTTGTTCAAGGGAAGATGGTTCATCTATACAAACTTCTTGAACTTCACCACCTATGTATTTAATTCTAGAAGTTATAATTTCTATTCGTTCTTTTAGTAACTCATAATCCATCTTATCACCTCATGTTATATTAATTAAAGTATATCATTCTTAATAAATTTTTTTCGTGTTATTGAGGTTCCAAGTAGCAGCTTTTTTAGCTAATTTAGTAATATATTCAAAGAAAACATCGTGTTTTACATCGTAAACGACATTTACAGGTCGTCCATCAGCAGTTTCCTCTGTACGTCCTTGGCTAGGTCCGTATGTATGAACAATACTATTAATTGTTTCAGTTTTTGCAAGGTTAGTGTTTCCGACAAGCGCGGTAGTTAGTACATCCCATAAATAGTAGGTAGAGTTCGTTGAAAAGTGAACGAGAGGAGGAACCATCGCATAGCATTGACCAAGGAAATCAACACCAATATATTTACGCTCTTTTGCCCACTGTTCACGTATGTCTATTGTTAACGGAACTTGGTTTGTACTTTCTAGTGTTACTAAGTCGATTTCAATCTTCGCCTCCCATACACGAGCTACTGCTTCAGGGTCCCAAAACGAATTCCACTCAGCCGTTCCATCGTGTTCCGGCTCATGTACATTGCCTGCAGTCCGAAATGTACCACCCATCCAAACGAGACGTTCAATTTTATCTTCGATTATAGGAGCCTCATATAATGCACGGGCTAGGTCAGTTAGCGGCCCTGTAAATAATAAAGTTGTTTTTCCTTCCGTTTGTAGAAGAGTTTCTATTAAATGATGATGCGCAGGTTTGGCTGCTGCAGGTGTTGCAACTTTTCCATACTCATTTAAAATGGGTAAAGCATCTACATAAAATGCATGCATTCGCCAGTCTTTCGGAAATGGATTTTTTCCACGAGAGTTTGACGCTGATACTTCGATATTACCTTTGCCGAAGCGATCAATAATTTTACGACTTGCAGACATTGCGGGTTCTAAATAACAATCTGCAGGGATAACTGAAACACCTGTAAGTTCGACATTACCCATCTGGAGTAATAAAAATAGTGAAATTAGATCATCTACACCACCATCATGATTGAAGTACACCTTTTTCATCATTGTAATCTCCATTCTCTAATATTTAGCCAAGAATTAAATTTTAATTTTGGAAAAATCATCGATAATTTCCACCACCTGAATTTTCCCATTAATCAGTAGCTCAGGTAATTCGCTTTTGCTATTTCCTTTCCAATAGTCTCTAGCCTGTTCAATTTTTCTGGAGAAAGAAATACCATCTTCTTTTGGTAAAAGATTTCCGTCGCTTTCAAAAGAATTTCCACTCACTAGTAGCTTAACAATCTGTAAAACATCTCGGTTGTAAGAATCAAATAACGCTTTCCATTTCAAAACATCTTCATAGCTTTTAGAAGCATATAAGCAAGACAACCTTGAAGGGTATTCAGGATATTCTTGCAGCCTAACCATTTCGACAATCGTTTCCCTAACGGCTCTAATTGTTTGATCCGTATATTTCATAACTACTTGAGCATTTTCATTATTTATATGTAGTTCGTTATTTATATAATTGCTTTTTAAAATTTGAATAGAATCTTCGCCAGTAGCATTTAAGTGTTCTCTTTCAAAAAAGAAGTGATATAAAGTGTTAGTTTGATTTTTATCAAAATGAATGATTTGTCCGATATTCATTTTTTTCTTTGTAACGATGTGATATGCGTAAAATTCTGCTTCATTCATAGTTATCCTCCTAGTAGTAATATATTTCAATGTTAAATTTAGTAATTCAACATTGAAATATATAAAACCTTTATAAGCATACAGTTATAGAATGGGAAGATTAGAGTGAAGAGTGAAGAGTGAAGAGTGAAGAGTGAAGAGTGAAGAGTGAAGAGTGAAGAGTGAAGAGTGAAGAGTGAAGAGTAAAAGAAATACACGTAAACGCTTTCGAAATGTTCACAAAATGTTCACTTACGAAGGAGTTTCCAATATCGATATAATGGCAAAGAATCAAAGAGAAGGGATGATGAAAGTTGCCAACAACAAGAAAGGAAAACCTCCAATTCGGTATGATGATGTGCCTAGGGATGGTTATCGTAATGACGTTTTACAATTTATTATTGAACGGAGCAGGAGGGCCAATTCATATTAAGGAGATCGCATTAGAACTACTAATTGGATTTATGATTGCGTTATTAATTGAGATATGTATCGTTGGACCTTGTGCGAAAAAAATTGTATTCGCGATACCGTTTAATAAATCGAAGAAAATAAATATTATAGTAGCGATGGCTACAGCTATGGTAATCGGAATGGTTTTCTTTATGTCATTTTACGGAATGGCTATGATGTATTTACATGGTGGACTACAAGGTGAATCATTTGTTTCAAGTTATTTTTCAATTTTTATTAAAAATTTCATTATGGCTTATCCATTACAATTAATTATTATGGGGCCGCTTGTGCGTTTCTTATTTGCAAAGTTTGTTATGAAGAAGACTGTTAATGTAGCGTAGTTATAATATGTAAAAAATTATATATTAATAAAAATATAAAAACACATCTCAAATTTTTGAGATGTGTTTTTTGTTCATTTCTAATTATTTTCATAGTGATGTGACATTTGTCCTTTTGCCTTTTAGGGTCATAGCTTTTAATTAAGTTAGAAATAAAAAATTAGGAGATGATTTTTTGAAAGGCATTGTATTTGCTGTTTTTGCTGGTGTATGTATAACACTTCAAGGAACCTTTAATGCGAAACTTAGTTCACATATCGGCATATGGTCAACGAGTATTATAACGCATTTAATTGGGTTCCTTATTGCAGTAACTATATTTTTGTTAAAGAAAGAAGAGAAAGTAACGGATTTAAAGGGTGTGAAAAAAATATATTTAGTAGCCGGTGCATTTGGTGGATTCATTATTTGTGCAGAAACTATGGCGATATATTCAATGGGGGTTACATTGACAGCTGGCACACTTATGGTTGCTCAATTGTTAACAGCAACTTTCGTTGAAATAAAAGGACTGTTCCATATAAAAAAGATACATATGGAGAGATATCATATTGTGGGAACAATAGTAATGATTATAGGGATTGTAATATTTAATATGTGAATAGAAGGAGGAAATGAGAATGGAGAATAGATCAGATTTAATTATTCATTATTTGAAAACTAATAAAATATTTGAGATTTTTTCAGAAATAGATACAGCTTATTTTCAAATAAATCATTTTGAAAAAGGCAAGTTTATTTGCAATATAGATGACGAAATGGATCGTTTATATTTTGTAGTGAAAGGTAAAGTAAAAGTTTATACGATTACACCAGAAGGAAAGAAACTAATTCTTCGCTTTATCAATCCATTGGCGGTTGTTGGTGATCTTGAATTAATACAAAAAAGCAAGACTCATAATGTCGTTGAAGCTTGTTCAGATGTTGTAGCTATCTCCATTTCTAATACGGTTATTAGAAACAAGTTATTACATGATCCTATATTTATGAACTTCTTGCTTGAAAACATTGCGAACACGTTAAAAATATCGACCCGTTTTACAGCTCTAAATTTACTTTATCCAGTAGAAGTGCGTGTAGCTAGTTATTTACTATCAATTTCAACAGATAGTAACGGAAATATGTATAAAGAGGATTTAGATGCAACTTCCATATCAAGTATTGCTGATTTTATAGGAGTAAGTTATAGGCACGTAATTCGGGTGTTACAAAAATTAAATAAAGAAAAATTAATTGAAAAGAAAAATGGAGTTATCGTAATTAAAGATTTTTCTAGAATGAAGGAAGTTGCTAAAGATAATATATATGAGCAATGAAAGGGAGAGGAATATTTTGATTGGATTTAGTTTAGCTATATTTGCTGGAGTATTAATTAGCTTACAATCTATTTTTAACACAAAGGTCAATGAATGTGTAGGACAGTGGTTAACAACTGCATGTGTTCTTGGAATAGGTCTCATAAGTTCTGGTCTATTTTATATCATAACAGAGAAAAGTATTAGCATTAATTTTTACACTACAAATTATTTGTTTTATATAAGCGGATTGTTTGGCATTGGATTAATTATTTGTATAATGGGTGCAATAAAGAGTTTAGGTCCAGCGTATACGGTGTTAATTAGTCTTATTACACAATTAGTTGTTGCATTATGTATTGATACATTCGGATTGTTTGGAATGGAGAGCGTTCCAATACAAATAAATAAATTAGTTGGAATAGGTGTATTAATTGTAGGGGTAGGAATTTTTAAAAATCTATTTTCGAATAAGAAAGCTATTCATATAAACAAGGATAGGGTCTAAAGAATTTAAAGGAAAAAGGTGTTAATGATTAGAATAATTACACTTAGCTCGAATGGCTGAGGAACAATTAACTGGCCAATATAGATTAGACTAAGTTAAAGAAATGAAAAAAGAAACTATATATAAAATGGGTTCTTTTTTACATAAATTTCAAGAATTTTGATGGTGAACTAGAAAAATGGCTTCTCAAATTCTCTTAAAATGATCCTTTAAAGTGGAGTTGATACCATAGGTATCATTAGAGAAAAAACCTCATATGAGTAGTCAGAGGATGTTTAAATAGCATTTTGTTTTTATTTATAGTATTTAATAAACTATAATACAACTTCATTTAAAGGTATTTTGATTCTTAATTAAAAATAAAGTGGAAAATTAAGAATATGTTGATGTGGTGCGATATTAAAGCTAGGTAGCATAAAGATTAATAATACAAAGATGAACAACATATAAATAAAGTTTATTCATATGTTCTATCTCCTCTGCAATTCCTAGTATCTTTGAAATCTATATATTTCTTCCTCATTTGTGGAAAATAAAACTAATGTTGGGACCAGTAATATTGTGGGGATTAGATAAAAATAGTTGTCCCTATATCACCAGAATTTTAAATATTCCATTCGTTTTTTATGTTTTCTTTTTTTATTTTTGTACTGATGATAAGATTCTTCTCTCAATTAGATCTTTAAATAACGTAGACCTATTTGGTGCTTGAATTTCTTCCAACGTGTACTTTCCGAAGCATAGTGGTTCATAAATAGTCTTATCATTGTCCTCTGTTGTTAATTTCCCGACTTTTTGTTATCTTTGTCTAAAATTTGAAACACAGTAGGTTTTCAGTTTTACATTTAAATTAGCATTATCTATTTTTGGAATTCAATTTGTACAAGTAATTGAATTGAAATTTTGTTTGTTGGTTCTTGCGGTGATACAGTATCTCCTGTTACTTTCGCTGTATTTTGAATCTTTTTTCCAGCTTGGTCCTCGCATTGAGTACCACTGTATTTTGTATGTTCTTCACTGTTTTCTCAAGTGTAATGATTAGATCTTGTAGAATTAAGAAATGACCTTCGTTCATTTCATTTTCTTATCTACTCTGATATTTAGATGCTAATTACAATTAAATAATATATGATTTTCATAAAAAAGATATAGTAATATTTTGTCGTTAATTGTACTAATTTGATATTTTATAGTATTATTTGTCGTGAATTATACCTAGCAGAATACATTTTATGAAACTATAAAAGGAACAATGCGGAAATTTATCAAATAATTTACTTAAAAGGAGAATGTAATGAATACTTCTATCGATATACAACACTTGTGTGATCTTGCACATAAAGCATTTAATGCCCCTGTACATATTTTATCTACAGACAAAAAAATTTTATATCATTCTACATCTGATGATGTTTATAGTCCTTTTTATTCTTCAAAAGTAGAACATCTTAGTGATATTTATCAAGAAAACGATCCCTTTAACTTACCACTTTTCAGATGTAACAGCTATCTTGAAAATTTTGTTCTAATACATATAGAAAATCATGATCACATTAAAGGGACTATTATTATCGGTCCCACTATACATCCAAAAGGTTCAGATGATATGACCATAAAACTTCAAAAAGAATTTAAATCAAATGATAAAATTCAAGAAAGACTAGCCTATTATCAGTGTTTATCTGAGATTAAAAAAACTACATTAATTGATATGGGAATTTTATTACATTACATGATTTTCAATGAAAAGTTAGATGTAGGTATTGTTTTAGAAAAAAATAAAGTACTAGAGGAAGTTCCTAATAAAATTGTGAAACCTGATTTATATATTTTAAAACGCCGACAAAACAAACCTAAAACTCACAACATGGCATTAGTAAATGATTTCTTTTTGACTATCAAAGAAGGAAATAAAAAAAAGTTAATACAGTATATGTATGCAGTTTCACAAGAGGATGTTGAACTGATGTTAATAGAGGATCCGCTCAGGAACCAAAAAAACCTTGGAATTATTGCGATTACCTTAGCTACTCGATATGCGATAGAAGGAAACCTGCCACCAGATATTGCTTTTGCTCATAGTATTTTATATATACAAACTCTGGAACAATTAGATAACGTAGAATCTGCAAAGCGATTGTCAGGAGACGCTTTACGTACCTTTGCAGATCGTGTGAAAGAATTCAATGCACAAAAGTATTCATACGCGGTTACTACATGTATGAAACATATTAATAAAAATGTTTACGATGGAATAACTCTCAATGAACTTGCTAATCATTTGGAAATTACCCCTACTTATCTGTCTAAACTATTTAAAAAAGAAATGGGAATTACTTTAAGCGAATATATTCAAAGGGAACGAGTGGAAGAAGCAAAAAAATTATTAACTCTAACTACTTATTCGTTATCAGATATCTGTGCTTGGCTTAACTTTAATGACCAAAGTTATTTTACGAGGGTTTTCAAAAAAATTACTAGCATGACCCCTAGACAGTACCGTGAAAAATATACAATAATATAGACTTGTTATCTGGTTTCAATGTAAAAACTTAAACATAGGTGTAAGTAATCTCTAAAACTTGAAAATACTGAGCTTATTACTCTAGAAAAAGTGTGTGATTTGTTTAGATAAGGAACTTGTATTCAAATAGACGTATGATCAACCTGATATTATCTTGTTAGCGGAACAGTTTCAATTTTCAGGAGTTGGCAAAAATAATGGAGAAACGAAGCTTATCTATTTTTTAAATAATAATTAGGCGCTGGATTTATCAGTATAGTTCTGAATTAGACAAACGAGTCTGACGCCAGCTCAAACAAATAGCTTTTGAAGAGTCCATGAAACATATATCCAAGCAAAAGCATAATGGAAATGTTTATACCATATTGTTAACTTGAAACACTATTTTTCTAAAGAAAACAAAAAAACAGAAGGCTGCAAAGGATTTTTAAGAAAGCTTTGCAGCTATTTTATATTTTAAAATATATGGTTATAAAGATGGATAAGTTTATAGATTAATATCTCCATTTTAAATATTTATTAATGATGATATTAGGTTATATTTCGTAAAAATTAATAATGTAACATATATCGCATGATATATCTATGTTTTATGCAATTATACATAACTAAATAAAGGTAAAAAAGTATAAAAAAACCTATTAAATTATTCTATAAGTATTTTTTCTAAAATATAATTTCTTGGTTAAGCTAAAATAGTTATTTTTTAACCTTATATATATTAATTTGTAATCATTACAATTACAGAGGTGAAATTTTTAATTAATTATATTTGTATAATGTTTTCGGCTCGTGTTTTTACTTAACAGTTAAATTATTGAGTACAATCGACAAAATTTTGCTATTTACGCATTAAAAATTTAATGTTTTAATGAACAACATAACTGGTATGACCAGAGAGAAAGGAGAAGATTACGCTAATAGGAGTATAGCGAAGTTGTAAGTAACATTATGTCGAAAATAATTTCCTTAATAATCAGTTAATTAATGAGAGACCTAGAATCTCAAAATGATCAAGTTTGTAATAAAAGTGTTCTAAGTTTTTGCATAACAAAAGTGAATTTATTCCGCAATAAAAGTATAAGCAATGTACAGTATAAGTTCGTCTTTTGTAGTCTTGTAAGGCTCTTGCTGACAAAACTAAGAGACATATTATGTAATTGATATTAAACAAGGTCAAAACAGGATTAACTGTAAGCATTGGCTTATCTATCCTCGTGGCTCTGTAAGTTAAACCGCAACTCTTTGGGAGAATTAATATTTTACTACCCATTGGGTGTCTAATTCAAATATAGCTGATGAATTTTTATTGTTTATTTTTGAAAAATAGAGTATTTAAATGAGAGATGAGTAAAATTCTTACATCCTATTAGAAGTAAAAAATAAGGATAACACCCTATCTGAAAGACTTCTCTTTCCTCATCCGTGTACAAAGAGAGAGCCTAGCGCTAGGTCGTACAAGTTATATGAATCAAGTTATAGAAAAAAATGGTAAAGGAGTGTACGGAATGAAGAATAAAATAATGACAGGATTTTTAATAACATCCATTGTAACTGGAGCGACTATTCCTATCAATACTCTCGCAACACCAATCGTTCAAGCAGAAACTCAACAGGAAAACATGGATATTTCTTCATCATTACGAAAATTAGGTGCGCAATCTAAATTAATCCAAACGTATATTGATCAATCTTTAATGAGTCCTAATGTACAGCTAGAGGAAGTCCCAGCTTTAAATACAAATCAATTCCTAATCAAACAAGATATGAAGGAATGGTCATCGGAACTCTATCCACAGTTAATTCTATTAAATTCAAAAAGCAAAGGATTTGTAACAAAATTTAATAGCTATTATCCGACATTAAAATCGTATGTAGACAATAAAGAAGATAGAGAAGGTTTTTTGGATAGACTTGAAGTACTTCAAGAAATGGCTATGACGAATCAAGAAAATGCGCAACGACAAATTAATGAGTTAACTGATCTTAAATTACAGGTTGATAAAAAATTAAAAGATTTCGATACTGATGTGGCAACTGCGCAAGGCATATTAGGTACAGATGGAACGGGAAAAATAGATCAGTTAAAAAATGAAATGTTAAATACCAAAAAAGCAATTCAAAATGATTTACAACAAATTGCATTAATACCAGGAGCTTTAAATGAGCAGGGATTTGCTATATTCAAAGAAATTTATAGTCTTTCAAAAGAAATTATTGAACCGGCTGCTCAAGCAGGGATGGCAGCGTATAACAAAGGAAAAGAAATTAACAACTCTATTCTAGAAGCGGAGAAAAAAGCAGCGCAAGAAGCGACTGAACAAGGTAAAACTGCTCTAGAGATTGAATCGGCCAAAAAAGCAGCTCGTGAAGCAATTGAGAAAAGCAAACAAGGTGAAATAGCTGCAGCTGCAGCTGCAAAAACGCAAGAATATGACCTGATGAAAGCCATTGATACTGAAAAGATTAAGAAAACATTTGGTGTCTTCGCAGAAGTAAATAAACTAACAGCAGAGCAGCGATCATATTTAGATGACTTAGAGAAACAAAACCAAAAAATATATGATTTAACAACGAAACTATCAATAGCAGATTTGCAAAAATCAATGCTTCTTCTTTCACAAAATGATTTGCATACGTTTGCAAATCAAGTAGATGTAGAACTTGACCTACTAAAGCGCTATAAAGAAGATTTGGATCTAATAAAAAATAATATTACAAAATTATCTACTAATGTTGATGCAACTAACGAGCAGTCTCAAAAAGATACATTAAGACAATTAAAAAATGTAATAAGTTATCTTGAAGAGCAGGTATATAAATTTTGATATTACGTTTTTTAAAAAAACTATAAAGATTATAAGAATCTAGCGAAAGAAGGAGAAAAGTGATGAAAAAATTCCCATTCAAAGTGCTAACTTTAGCCACGCTGGCAACGGTTATAACTGCTACTACTGGTAACACTATTCATGCATTTGCACAAGAAACGACCGCCCAAGAACAAAAAGTAGGTAATTATGCTTTAGGTCCTGAGGGACTGAAGAAAGCATTGGCTGAAACAGGGTCTCATATTCTAGTAATGGATTTGTACGCAAAAACAATGATTAAGCAACCGAATGTAAATTTATCTAATATCGATTTAGGATCAGAAGGAGGAGAGTTGCTCAAAAATATTCACCTTAATCAAGAACTGTCACGAATCAATGCGAATTATTGGTTAGATACAGCAAAGCCACAGATTCAAAAAACAGCTCGTAATATTGTAAATTACGATGAACAATTTCAAAATTATTACGACACTTTAGTAGATACTGTACAAAAGAAAGATAAGGCAGGTCTAAAAGAGGGCATAAATGATTTAATTACTACAATTAATAAAAATTCAAAAGAGGTTACAGATGTAATTAAGATGCTACAAGACTTCAAAGGGAAACTATATCAAAATTCTGTAGATTTTAAAAATAATGTTGGTGGTCCAGATGGGAAAGGTGGATTAACTGCAATATTAGCAGGTCAACAGGCAACGATTCCACAACTTCAAGCTGAAATTGAGCAACTTCGTTCTACTCAGAAAAAACATTTTGATGATGTATTAGCATGGTCAATTGGTGGTGGATTGGGAGCAGCTATTTTAGTTATTGCAGCTATTGGAGGAGCGGTTGTAATTGTTGTAACTGGTGGTACAGCAACACCGGCTGTTGTTGGTGGACTTTCAGCTCTTGGAGCAGCTGGTATCGGTCTAGGAACTGCGGCGGGTGTCACGGCATCTAAGCATATGGACTCCTATAACGAAATTTCTAACAAAATCGGAGAATTAAGTATGAAAGCAGATCGTGCTAATCAAGCGGTTCTTTCGCTTACTAACGCGAAAGAAACATTGGCATATCTATATCAGACTGTAGATCAGGCGATTTTATCTCTAACAAATATTCAAAAGCAATGGAATACAATGGGCGCAAATTATACAGATTTACTGGATAATATCGATTCTATGCAAGACCACAAATTCTCTTTAATACCGGATGATTTAAAAGCTGCTAAAGAAAGTTGGAATGATATTCATAAAGATGCAGAATTCATTTCAAAAGACATCGCTTTTAAACAGGAATAGAACTGAAAATGAAAACTTATATTGGAGGAATAGAAAATGATGAAAAATATCCCGTACAAACTAATCGTTGCATCGGCTCTTTTAACTATGACAGCAACTTCTGTAGTCTCACCAGTAGCAACTTTTGCAGGTGAAATTGAACAAACGAACAATGGAGATACGGCTCTTTCTGCAAATGAAGCGAGAATGAAAGAGACCTTGCAAAAGGCTGGATTATTTGCAAAATCTATGAATGCCTATTCTTATATGCTAATTAAGAATCCTGATGTGAATTTTGAAGGAATTACTATTAATGGATATGTAGATTTACCTGGTAGAATCGTACAAGATCAAAAGAATGCAAGAGCACATGCTGTTACTTGGGACACGAAAGTAAAAAAACAGCTTTTAGATACATTGACTGGTATTGTTGAATATGATACCACGTTCGACAATTATTATGAAACATTGGTTGAGGCGATTAATACAGGGGATGGAGAAACTTTAAAAGAAGGAATTACAGATTTACGAGGTGAAATTCAACAAAACCAAAAGTACGCACAACAATTAATAGAAGAATTAACTAAATTAAGAGACTCTATTGGACAAGATGTTAGAGCATTTGGAGGCAATAAAGATCTTTTGCAGTCGATTCTAAAAAACCAAGGTGCAGATGTTGATGCAGATCAAAAGCGTCTAGAAGAAGTATTAGGATCAGTAAACTATTATAAACAATTAGAATCTGATGGGTTTAATGTAATGAAGGGTGCTATTTTGGGTCTACCAATAATTGGTGGTATTATAGTGGGAGTAGCAAGAGACAACTTAGGTAAGTTAGAGCCTTTATTAGCAGAATTACGTCAGACCGTGGATTATAAAGTAACATTAAATCGTGTAGTTGGAGTTGCTTATAGTAATATTAATGAAATGCACAAGGCGCTTGATGATGCTATTAACGCTCTTACTTATATGTCAACGCAGTGGCATGATTTAGATTCTCAATATTCGGGCGTTCTAGGGCATATTGAGAATGCAGCTCAAAAAGCGGATCAAAATAAATTTAAATTCTTAAAACCTAATTTAAATGCAGCGAAAGACAGTTGGAAAACATTAAGAACAGATGCGGTTACATTAAAAGAGGGGATAAAGGAATTAAAAGTGGAAACTGTTACTCCACAAAAATAGGGAGATATTTATTCTATTGCAAAGTAATCCATAACATAGAGAGCCTATGATTACACTGTTAAACAGTAAAGCGATAATTAATAAATCCTTACATATTAAAAAGGCGGAGTCTCATTAAAGACTTCGCCTTTCACTTATATATAAGTTTTATCCAAATAAAAAGATAGTCATGTAGTTTACTTGTTTTTAAAAATTTGTAACAGAATTAATCAATAGGGGACAGGTTATATAGATTTGCTTAATAATATCGAATCTATGCAACAACATCGTCTTTTAATAAGAATAGGACTTGAAATCATACTCTATGCAGGAGGAATAAGAAAAGATGAAAAAAAAACCTTATAAAATACTGGCTGTATCAGCATTTTTAATTATGACAACTACCTATGCAGTCACACCAGTAGCAACCTTTGCAATTGAAACTGAACAAACGAACACTGGAGATATGTCTCTTTCAGCAAATGAAGAAAAGATGAAAAAAACCGTACAAGATGCTGGGTTATTTGCAAAGGCTATGAATGAATATTCTTATTTACTAATTAATAATCCGGATGTGAGTTTTGAAGGAATTTCTATTAATGGGTATGCAGATTTACCTAGTAAAATTGTACAGGATCAAAAGAATGCAAGAGCACATGCTGTTACATGGAATACAAAAGTAAAAAAACAGCTTTTAGATACATTGACCGGCATTATTGAATACGATACAAAGTTTGAAAATTATTATGAAACATTAGTAGAGGCGATCAATAATGGAAATGGGGATACTTTAAAAAAGGGGATTACAGATTTAAGGGTGGGGATTCAACGAAATCAAAAGTCCGCAAAAGCGTTAATAGAAGAATTAACTAAATTTAAAAACGCTATTGGAGAAGATGTTAGAGTATTTGGAAGCCATAAAGAGACCTTGCAATCGATTTTAAAAAACCAAGGAGCTGATGTAGAGACTGATCAAAAGCGTTTAGATGAAGTTTTAGGACAAGTAAACTATTATAAGAAATTAGAATCTGATGGGTTAATAATGGTGAAAGTCCCTTTTATCCCCACGCTTATTTCTGGTGGCATAATGATAGGTACTGCTAGAGATAATTTAGGTCGATTAGAGCCTGCTTTAGCAGAATTACGTAAAACTGTAGATTATAAAATTACATTAAATCGTGTAGTCGGAGTTGCATTTCATAATATTAGTGATATGCATAGTACGATTGATAGTGCTATTACTGCTCTTACTTATATGTCCACACAATGGGATGATTTAGACTCTCAATATTCGGGCGTAATGGGGCATATTGATAAAGCTGATGAAAAAGCTGATCAAAATAGATATAAATTTTTAAAGCCTAACTTGAATTCAGCTAAAGACAGTTGGAAAACATTAAGAGCAGATGTTGTCACATTACTAGAAGGCATAAAAATTGCAGAGAAGAAAGAACAAGATTTTATGAATCTACTTCGTCCATCAAACGTTTTTTACTTTTATAAAAAAATCCATAACGCATACACTTTTGAAATAAAGACTGGAACAAATGCACCAAATGCGTCTTATAAAGTTATGAATTTAACTAAAAACACTGTTCATCATATGTGGAGTGGAGGTGCTAATACAAGCATGTGGGCTGACTGGCTTTCATTCAATCCAAATGATGAATTTGCGGTGGTAGCAGTAGTGGATGGAAAAGAATATGTTGTATATAAAGACAAAGTAGAAAATATAATGAACTGAACCCGAAAAAATGCATTAATTGGAGATGGTACACTAAACCAGACACCAAGTTAATTGAAAAATTGACCGGCATATGGCTCCTTATTTCCTAGAACACCTAGCTAAAGCAAAGGAATTCGTACATAGATTAGTTGACATTTATGTAGGTTTCATCCATTTTCAAAGATAGTTTTTCTTTTTTGTTTTATTTTTCAAAAATCACGAATGAAATTTCCGCATTTACGAACTCAGCACATAATGGTTGTTAGATGAATTGACATACCACGTCCCTTTAGAATTTCAGGCATATTATGATAACTTAAAGAAAAAAATAATAGTAGCAAATGGCTACTATTATTTTTCTTTAAAATATCACATCTGTCATGTTCCTTATTTGCTTTCCCAGAATTTATTCTAGTTAAAAAAACCTTGCACCAGAACACATATTGTTCTGATGCAAGGTTCGCTGCAATATAAAATACACGACAGTAAGGGCAAGACATAAAATGTGATTTCAAATGAAACATATGTATATGTGAAGTAAGGTAAAAGAGGGGCTGCTCATAACCAGTAGCCCTTCTTTATAACGTTATTTTGCAGGGAAATGTTCAAATATACGTTATATATCATATTCCTCTTTTTCGGAAGAGCAACAAGAACATCTAGCTTAAAAATTTTCACAACAGAGCCAGATAACGTGTTAAAGTATTAATTACTGTGCATGTAAAGATAAAAAAAGAGCTTTACAAAAAGATGTTTGTAATAGTTTAGCTTATACGATTTTAGGGGATAAATAGTACTTTGTGCCGTTATTATTAACCTAATTTCCAAGAAAAAGAGGTGAATGTAGGATGACTAAACCTTTTAAAAAAAATAGTCGTTATATGGTTGGATTGGACAGTCTAAGGGGCCTAGCTATACTAGGTGTTATTTTGTATCATATTAATTTTAATTGGATGCCTGGAGGATTTTTAGGAGTTACTGTATTTTTTGTACTTTCAGGTTATTTAATTACAGATATTCTAGCCATAGAGTGGAAGAGAAATAAGAGAATTTATTTAAAAAAATTCTGGCTTAGTAGGGCAAGGAGATTGCTTCCAGGAATGCTTGTTATGCTCGTTATAACGTTGGCATGGATTACAGTTTTTCATAGCTCTTTACTTGAAAAAATGCGCGGAGATTCATTAGCGGCATTATTTTATGTTAGTAACTGGTGGTATATTTATCATAAATTATCGTACTTTGATAATTTTAACCAGCTTTCTCCATTGAATCATTTTTGGTCGTTAGCAGTTGAGGAACAATTCTACGTTGTTTGGCCGTTTATCATTAGTTTAGGGCTTTACTACATAAAAAAACAATCCCGTATGATTTTATTAATTTGTCTGGGAGCCGTTGCTTCAGCTTTAGCGATGGCAATTTTGTATGAACCTGGAGCTGATCCGAGCAGAATATATTATGGTACAGATACGAGGGCCTTTTCCTTACTTATCGGAGCGGTACTTGCCTTAGTTTGGCCAAGCAATAGACTTGCAAATAAAATTATCCCAAAGGCGCGTTTCATTCTTGATGTAGTGGGGGGCATTGCCCTTATTATTATTTTGGTTATGTTTTGGAAGACCAATCAATATGATCCATTTCTATACAAGGGAGGAATGGTTCTCTTATCAATTGCAACAGCATTGTTAGTCGCAAATCTAGCTCATCCAGCTAGTCGTATTGCTCAATTTTTACGATTTAGACCTTTACGTTGGATAGGGATAAGATCGTATGGCATATACCTCTGGCATTATCCAATTCTTACATTGACGACTCCAAAGGTAAATGCTGGGGATTTTTCATTAATAAGAGCAATCCTTCAATTTCTTTTGATTATATTGATTGCGCAAATTTCATGGAAGTTTATTGAAAAACCAATCCGACAAGGTGCGCTCCGGAACATTCAGTTTAAGAATTTAAGAATTCAAAATGTCACTTTAGGTGTTAAGTTAGCTTTAATTTGTACATTATTCGTTTCGTCGATAGCGGTCGTAGGGTTATCAAAAGCTAGTAAGGCTAAGGAGAACTCTCAACAAGATAAGGTGAAAGCAGCACAAACACAACCGGCGCCACATCCAGTTGCAGTTTGGGAAAATCCAAATCAAGAGACGCCTCAAAAACAAGGGGAATCAAGAGAAGTAAATTCTGCGCAACCTAAAAATTCACTCACAGTTACTGCGATAGGCGATTCCGTTATGATTGATATTACTCCGTATTTAAAAAATACTTTTCCTGATATTAGGATTGATGCCCAAATTGGTCGCCAGCTGTCAAAAGCGATTCCGGTAGTTGAACAGTTAAAATATGAAGGTAATTTAGGGAATTATGTCATTATTGGATTAGGTACAAATGGAGCCTTTACTACTGAGCAACTTGTTTCATTAATAAAAGTAATTGGAAACGAACGTAAAATCATATTTATTAATACGAGAGTACCACGTCCGTGGGAATCAATCGTGAATGAGAGACTGAAAGTAACGGTATCTGAATATCCGAATGTAACTCTAGTTGATTGGTATGCAGCAAGTGCTGGAAAGAAAGACTACTTTGCACCTGACGGTGTGCATTTAACCAAAGTAGGTGCAGAAGCATACGCAGCACTTGTAGCCAAAGCGGTGAAGCAATAATTAAATATGTTTTATTAACTTCTGTTGGGTAAGGAAATGGTTCTGAGTATGAGGTGCCACTCTGAGGTTTAATTACAATTCAAAAAAGAATATTATTCATGTTCTTCTAATCTAAGATTTAGAGTGGCCTGACTCACTTCTGTAATTTGACATGAAATATATGCAAACCTGAAAAGAAAGAAAAGGAACTAGAAGAGGCTACAAAGAATACAAAATATGAAGTTGAAATATTAGGAAGAGACTCCGCAGGTAGAAGCACTGCAAATACATTAAAAGAACGACTTGCAATGAAAAAAAATAATTCAAATCCACAAAGAATAGTTCTAACGAGAATACCAATGACAGATTCTTGTTGACCCAAAGAAGGTGGCTAGGAATGGAACTCTTGTAGCAATTCATTATTTTAAAAATAATAGAACAGGCGAATTTAATGATTTTAAATTTAAAAATTAATTTTTTGTTGATAGGAGCTCGTATGTGAAGGTAATGTGTATAAAAAATTCAGGAGATACATTTTCAGAGGTTTTATTAGATCAAGGATATAATCGAGACTCTATTATAAATTTAGAAACCGATAAGGAATATGTGGTTTATGGTATTAGTTCATTGAATGGAGCATTAGACTATCTAATCTTGGGTGAAAATGAAAACTTGCCTTCATGGTACCCAGCAGAATTGTTTGAAGTATCGAACCCTTTACAACCTTTAGAATGGTATTTTGCGGATCATAAACATAGTAAAGCGACAACGATACAATATATATGGGGTTATAAAGAATTAACTTTAAATGATAGACATGCTCTTGGTTTAATAGAAAGGGAGAATAAAGATATTGCAATATTTTTAAAGCGAAAAGCCGAAATTGAGGAATTAGAAGAATCGTAATAGTGAAGGAATTGATTAATTTATAAAAAACGTAGGAATTAAATATTCCTACGTTTTT
This sequence comes from Bacillus cereus group sp. N31, assembly GCF_016483245.1. Lineage (NCBI taxonomy): Bacteria > Bacillati > Bacillota > Bacilli > Caryophanales > Bacillaceae > Bacillus > Bacillus cereus group sp. N31. The sequence continues at coordinate 30,098 of NZ_JAEHCH010000019.1, forward strand.
TTGTACATAACATTTAAATAAACACCTTATTTTTGGGGGATTTACAGGTTCAAATGGAAGATGCCCTGATTTTCGATTTGAATCAATATGATACTATTTACATGTATTGTCATGTACGGAATTATATTTTTTTGCACCTGAACTGTGTATATTATTTGTAGGATTTTCTGTTTTTATGTCGAATATATCTTTAATGCAGGGAGGGACATTACATGATTATTAAAGACTATTTCATCAATCTTTCTATTTTTTCTTTATTAGTTAGCGCAGCGATATTTATTCAAGTGTTTTTGATTCATTCCAGGCGATATTTCGAAAAATTCTATGGAGGGATTATTGCAGTTACTTTGATGCTCTTTTCTTTTCCATACATGGGATTTTCCTACGATCTTCGAGTTGTTCCTCTTATTCTATCTTTTATTTACTTTGGTCGCATTGCTGGTTGGATTACACTAATTAGCATAATTATAATGCGTATCTTTTTCATTGGTGGGTATTGGGAGCCACCTGTGATTGCATATTTAAGTATGAGTGTTCTATTTTTTACTTTTAAAACATATTTTAAAAACCTTCATCCTTTTAAAAGTGCATCTTTATATTTTTCTATTTTTGTCGGAATAAAGTGGTTAGTTGGTGTATTCTTTAATACTACGTTACTTTACTCTGGAGGTTTATTATATATAGCGTTAGGACTTTTAATTGGGCTATTTCTTATGGAAGCCTACCAGAGATTGTATTATTTAACACAGGACTTATCTAAAATGAACCGGGAATTAAAAAAATCCAAGCAAGAACTTACTGATACCGTACATGAGCTTCAAGGAGGGATTTTTAAATTTAAAAAAGTGGGTAAGCACTTTATACACACTTTATGTGATGGACAGTTTTATTATCAAAAAGGATTTTACTCTGAACAGGTGGTAGGGAAAAGCTTACGGACTATTGATGCCTCTATTGTTCCACCACATTTAGTTTCACAATTGATGAAGTATTATCTTCAGGCATGGGAAGGGAAAGAAATTATATTCGAATTACCCTGGCCAGATGATAAAACAATTATTCTTATTGCACTTAGGCCGATTAAACGAAATGGACAAGTTATTGAAGTTGTTGGTTCTACAGTCGATATAACCGAAAGGAAAAAGGTAGAATCAGAATTAAGAGCTACCAAAGAATTACTAGAATCATTTATAAAGCATAATGTAGATGCTATTACCATATCTGATCGAGAAGGGCATATTTTACAAGCAAATAAAGCTTATGAAAAGATATTTGGTTGGTCATTACAAGAAATCATAGGTAAGAGATTACCTTGTGTACCAGATTTCTTAATGGAAGAATCACTCGAAAATATTCAGAAAATTCTAACAGGAGAATCCGTAGTTACTAGATTAGAAACTGTTAGACGACGTAACGATGGAAGTCTTCTTGATGTCAGTCTGACAGTTTCTCCTATATTAGACGTAAGAGGAAATGTGATAGCTTTATCTGCAATATGTAGAGACATCTCTGAAAGAAAACAAGCAGAAAGAGAGCGACATCGATTACATCAACAATTAAAAGATAGTGAAATGAAGTACCGTGCACTAATCGAACAAGCAACTGATGCAGTATATGTAGTAGAGCTGAATGAAAATTATGTTCCCAGTCGATTCATTGAGGTAAACCCTGTTGGTTGTAAAAGATTTGGATATAGTAGAGAAGAGCTGCTCTCGTTACCATTTCCAAATGTAGTACCACAAGATTCTAAAATGATTGTAAGGTTGTTAGAAAAAATTAGAGAGGGACAAACTTCCTTCACTTTACAAGATGAATATGCTTTTCCAACAGGAAAAATAATAACAACTGAGTTTAGTGTCCGTGTTTTTAACTTAAATGGTAAAAAGGTTTTCCTGAGTATTTCTCGTGATATCACTGAACGGCTAAAAACAGAAGAATTACTACGGAAATCTGAAAAACTTGCTGTCGTAGGACAATTAGCGACTGCAATGGCTCATGAAATTAATAATCCATTAACCGCAATGAAAGGGTTTATGCAATTACTAAAATCAACGGAAACTGAGAATAATCAGGGGTATATAAATATAGTATCATCAGAGATTGAGCGTATAGAAAGTATTACTAATGAATTTATGGCGGTAGCCAAACCACAGGTGGTAAAGATACAACCTAATGATATTAGTGTGCTAATGGATCAAGTTTTAATGCTACTGCAACCTCAAGCAATGATGAATAATATAAAAATTAGAATTGATTTTACACCTGGTATTCCATTGATTCCATGTGAAGGAAATCAATTAAAACAAGTATTTGTTAATATTATAAAAAATGCAATTGAATCTATGCCAACAGGAGGAGAAATTTTGATTCAATTTGATAAACTTGATAATAATCAAATAAGGATTCGCTTTATCGATCAAGGATGTGGGATTCCAAAAGAACGTATACCATACTTAGGAGAACCTTTTTACAGTATTAAGGAAGAGGGAATCGGCTTAGGATTAATGGTATGTTATAAAATTATTGAAACACACCAGGGGAAGGTATTTATTGAGAGTGAAGTGAATAAGGGAACTATAGTTGAAGTCACTCTTCCAATTTGCACACTTCAAAATTAATACATTCTTTTACTGAAATTTTATAAATTAGTAAGCAGTTAGCTTTGGCTAGCTGTTTTTTTGTATATATTGTAATCGATTCTTCATATTACGGCTTTTTAATGTTTCATATATAGATTTTAAAAACTCTGTAAGTGTTTTGTAACATTTACGAGAGACTTTTTTAACAGTTATGAGAGAAAAAAGAAAGATTTGTTATATATGATGAAATTAATCTTACTAGTAGGTGTTCTAATTGACCTAGAAACCAAGGAGGAAAAATAACAATGAAACAATTGAAGCCAGCAATTAGTGTATTAGGTAGTGTATCGATGGCACTGACTTTAGCATCTCCTGCTTTAGCAGATGTAAAACAACCGAATCCAGGAGGTACAGTTGAAATATTCAAAGAGAATGCAAATGTAAAAAAAGAAGATAAGAATTTCACGCTCGGATCTGATGGGGAAATAGGTTCACTCATTACACAAAACATTGAAATGGCAAACAACGATTGGGATAAAGATGGTATTTCTAACGACTTAGAGATGAATGGATATAAAATTGAATTCAATTCACAAACTGGAAAAAATGAAGTGAAAGCATGGGATCCCGAGAAGGATAAAGGGAAACCAAAATTTATATCGAATCCTATGAATGCAAATACGGATGGTGATCCTTTTACTGATATGTATGAGGTTGAGAATCATAACAACGATTCTGATACTAATTTCAATCCGATAGTTGCCAACATGCCGAATTTGCAAATTGGTGTCAAACGAATTGAAGTAATTCCTATTGCAACCATTACGGATAATAATGGCGGATCAGTCAGCAGAGGATGGGAAAAAAGTGTATCTACACAACATTCATTTAATGTAGGTTTAAGTGGTTCAGGTGGTGTAGAAGGCTCAGCAGCCGGTCCTGTTCCTTCCGGAAGTGTTTCAGCAAATGTGGGATACGGATATTCAAAAACAACTACGGAAACGGAGAGTTATACAAATAATTTTGATTGGTCTACTGCAACAACTGTGGATACAGCGAACGCAGCAAAATTACGGGTACATTTGGAATATAAGAATGTAGGAACAGCATCCGCTGAAAATGTTTCGCCTCATTTTAATATTCGTTTAGGAAACAAAATTATTAATACTGTAAAGGCAACACAAGATCGTTATAAAGCAAACTATTTAAGTACAGAAAAAGGTGGACGGAATAAAACAGAAGTAGTAATTGACAGTTTAGAAGGACAAGCAGATGCGAATATTGTCTTATCTTTGGATGAATTGAAAGCTGTTGAACAAGGGGAACTTCTTTCGATTGAAGTTTTACCTACAAGTACAATGGATTTATCTATTGAAAAAGGTGAAGAAATTATGCATTTGGGGGATTCAGGGAGATATGAGTCTAGAGTAAATGCAGCTACTGAACAATTAGAAACAGATATAGGAAATATACCAAAGTTTAGGGTATATACTCCTAAAGACAAATCCCTTGCTGATAAGCCAGTTTTATCCTATAACGAAGTTTTTCAACATGTAAATATAGATACGAAAAAAGTAAATCATATTGTAAACAAGGCTAAAAGTACTAATAACGTATCAGTAGTTTCAGCTAATAATGGAACTGATGCATTGAACGATTTAAAAGCGGGACAGGGAAATCGCGGTTATTTACATAAAGACTCTGTACACGGTGCTTTTGCAAAACTACAGCAACCAACATTAGTAGAAGGTAGTTTTGATTCTGTGACGCAAAAGATTAGGGCAACAATTTTACCTGGTTTATTTGGTGTGAGTAAAGAGATTCCTACTACTTATAGTAAGAAATGGAATGCTCCGTCACAAACAGTAACACTAGTTAAACGTGAGAATGGATTTACATATGAGTCTAGAGAAAATATACACCCTATTAAATCTGAAATTGCTGCGCACAGAAAAGTTACATTTGAAATCAATGACGCACACAATCTAACCCCTACACAAAAGATTGATACTGAAATTAAAGCTAATAAAGAATTTGAAGATTATGTAGTAGATAATTCAGGTGAATTTGTTACAGAAGGGGTTCCTTATACCGTAGCTTCATATGGAAATACAGCTTATTGGGGAAGTCATCATGCCGGGAATAAATGGGAGTATCTTTGGGCTGAAAAATCTAGCGATGAAAAAGTGAATGTAATTATTGAAAGAGTAGGTCAACCTAAACCTGGAAAACCAATTAAAAAGGATGAAGAGGTATTAATTAAATTTCGAAATCCTATTTATTCAGATTATGCATATTTAAAACTTCAAGATAGTTATATCCATTTAGATCAAAAACAGAATGCAAGTACTTTTAAATTTAATCATGCATATCCAAAGAATTTCACTGGATACCATAAGCAATGGAACATACTATCTAATGGTAACAAGTTAAAGGTAGGATATTTAATCGATTATATGAAATATGGTAATGGAGAGAATGGGACTGATACTATAGCATGGAATCTATCAAGAGTTCAGTAATAGGTAACAGTTCTGTTGCTAAGTTTGAAAAGAGAACCGGAAATGAATTGAATCCGAAAAGTTAGATACAATAATTTAGGTTACTAATAAGGAATGAGTTCGATGTTGAATCGGACTCATTCCTTTTAATTTATATAATTTAGTAACTACTATTTTAAATACCTATCTAGTCATATAAGTAATCAAATGTTAAGATTACTATCTGTATTACAAAATTTATTTTCTGAATTTTCATTGGATAATAGAAACAATAAATTTTGCATTATTGGTGAAAAAGAAGTGAGGATAGTATATGAAGAAAAGAATTTTAATCGTAGAAGATGAAGAAAATATTCGAGAAGTATGCAAACGGTATTTAGAAAGAGAAGAATATGAAGTTTATACCGCTGTAAATGGTAAAGAAGGTTGGGATTTATTTCTTACACATCAACCAGATTTAATTATATTAGATTTGATGATGCCAAAAAAAGATGGATGGGAATTATGCGAGGAAATTCGTCAACAGTCAAATGTCCCTATTATTATGTTAACTGCTAAGGGAGAGGAAAGGGATCGAATTTTAGGCTTAACAATGGGGGCAGATGATTATTTAACAAAGCCATTTTCCCCTCGTGAATTAGTATTAAGGGTTCAAATTATACTAAGAAGAGGAAGCCATGTACCAATACAAGCGAAAGAATCTCTATTGGAAGTGATAGAGTTTCCAGATTTAAAAATATATCCAAAGACAAGATATGTACTTGTTTGTGATAAGGAAGTGGAGTTAACGGTGAAAGAGTTTGAGGTACTTTATCTCATGGCAAAGCATCCAAAACAAGTATTTTCTCGCTCGCAGCTTCTTGAATTAATTTGGGATTTTGGACATGAAGGAGCATCAAACACAGTTACCGTGTTAGTGAGTCGTTTACGTGAAAAGCTCGAAAAGCATACGATAAAGAATCGCTGGATTCATACGGTTTGGGGTATAGGATATCGCTTTGAGCCAAATGGAGGAAATGAAACATGAGATTACGTATTCAATTGTTACTCATGAATCTATTAAGTACTAGTATTATGGTAATTGCTATATGGTATAGTGAGACGAAAATGTTACTTGAACCGGAACAAACGCGGTTATTAACAGTAATTGCATTTGTGGCATTCATTATTTCAACGTTTATTTATTGGTTAATGACACGTCCTATCATGAAATCTATACAAAATTTAATAAAATTGACGAAACAATTTAGTGATAGACACTTTGAAACGATGTATATAATTGGGCAAGAACCACGTGAGTTTAAAGAATTGGCAACAGCTTTTCAACAGATGGCAAAAAAATTAGAAGAAGGGTTTACTAAGTTAGAGGAACAGGAAAACTCTCGTAAGGAGCTAATTACCAATATCTCACACGACTTACGAACACCTATGGCGAGCATGCAAATGATGATAGAAGCATTACAAGATAACCTGATTGAAGATCCTGAAATAAAAAAGCAATACTTGGCAACGGTTTTAAAAGAAATAGAAAGATTAAATGGATTAATTAACGACTTATTTGATCTTTCAAAGTTAGAGTTTGAGCAAGTAGATTTTCACCCAAGTTTCACACATTTAGATAAAGTTCTATTAGATGTATTAGAGTCACATTCTGTCTTATTAGGAGACAAACAAATCCATGTGCAATTGGATGTCCCTGATACATTACCTCGACTTTTGATTATGCCTTGTAAAATTGAAAGAGTCATAGGTAATTTATTACATAATGCAATTCGATATTCTCCTATCTCTGGAACAATTGAATTGACTGTAGTGGAAAATAAATCAACTCAACAGGTCCAATTCACTATGCGGGATGAAGGAATGGGAATTTCTCCAAATGATCAATTACGTGTATTTGAACGTTTTTTTAGAACAGATCGATCAAGAAGTTCACAATCTGGAGGTTCCGGACTTGGATTAGCTATTGCAAAATCATTAATTGAAATGCACAAAGGGGAAATTGGTGTAAGGAATCGCGCAGATGGTAAGCAGGGAAGTGAATTTTGGTTCACTCTTCCCATCACATCAGTAAAAAAATAAGATGGCTGAAAGACTTTTGTAACATTTACGTTAGAAAAATGAAATACCTTCTTGTTAACATACTACTACACAGTATGTTACAGGAGGTTTTTTACTTTATGAAAAGAAAATATGTATGGCTTATAGGTGGTTTAATAATTGTATTGGGGATTTTATGGTCATTGTTCCGACCAGAGAAATTATTTATTGATAAGCACGTAAATGAATCATTGCCACAAGCAGAGATACAATCAACTGAAGTAAGGAAACAAAGTGATCGAGTAATAAGGGAAGGTCAGTTTCAAAACGGTGTCCATGAAACAACTGGAACGGCAAAAATTCACCAATTAGCGGATGGAAAACGTGTTTTACGACTTTCTAATTTTGCAACATCAAATGGGCCAGATGTACGAGTTGTATTAGTTCCTACAAATCGTTTGAAAAATAATGAAGACGTAAAAAACTATCAGTATATTGAATTAGGAAAATTAAAGGGAAATAAAGGAGACCAAAACTACGAAATTCCTGAAGGGATAGATGTAAGTGAATATGGTTCGGTTTCTGTTTGGTGTAAAAGATTTAATGAAAACTTTGGTGCGGTTTATTTTAATAATTAAATATGAATTTAAAATTCCCTCTTACAGGCGAAATTCATATGGGTTATGGTAAAAGCTGCAGCGGACTTAGTTGCTAAGAAGGGCACTCATAAGAGTGTCTTTTTCATATTTCTCAATTTTTGTATATTTTAGTGCAATTGGACGTTTACGAAGAGATTTTATTCGTGCATAAATAATTTTAAGAGTATACCAGGAAATCTTTGATTTATCAAGAAAAATTAAATTTAAAATGTATTATATACAGAAGCCACTTGAGGGGGTGTTAAGATGCCAAATTTCTCATTTTGGGGTAGTTGCTTTTCATAGCTAGATGACTATGTATCGGTACTCCATAATAAAAAGGCAGGAACATATCAAATATGTTCCTGCCTTTTTATTAAATTTAACATGTATGACCTAAATATAAATGTATTGCGGCCTTCTTTATTTATTATTTTTCAAACCGCAAATGAACAAACTTCAACATCTTTATTACGTTTACAATTCGCATCATAATACGTGTACTACCATCCCAATCTTTATTTGTAGGTATACCTTTAAATAAAGGGGAGCAGCTTAATATTTTTATGTTTGAAGACCATTTTTCTATTGATTTTGGATTGTTTACATAAAAAAACATCATCGCGCCGTTATTGCCAGATTTTTTTACAGTTGCATTCGAAAGGTTGAGTGCGAATTTTGATTCAGCATCAAAATATAGCTCTCCTCCAGGAAAACGTTTTGACATAGCAACTATGATCTCTTTTAAATTTTCTTCTTTAAAGTAATAAAATACACCTGCTGATATAAAAAGAATACCGTCGTTTGGATCATATCTTATATCGTCAAACCAAGAAGTACCAAAAAATGATTTAGCGATGCTAATATTCCTCGGTGTATCTTCAATCAAAGTCTTGCGAAAAGAGATTGCATCGGGTAAATCAAGGTTATACCAATGTATTGTACCGTTATCAATTCTTGAAAAAGTAGTATCTAGTCCTGAACCGATATTTACTATAGTGGCGTTCGGGTGTTTTGCTATAAATTGTTTTATCGTATCATCAATTTTTCGTGCACGAGTAATGTATGTGATACATCCGTATTCGCCAAATGTATTTGCTATTGTCGAGAAGTCAAAATCGCATTCTTTAATTATTCGAATAGCCTCTGTATCATCTAAAATATCCTTATTTTTCTCACTGCCATATGCTCGTCCCCATAGGGGAATAAGCATCGTACCTTGTACTGATTGTAAATCTAACTCTTTAACCATGAAACATCCTCCGTTGCATAATAAAACAATATAGTTAGTCGTTATGTAACATTTTTGAGAGCATTGTATTTGTTTTATATAGTCCGTAAGTTAAATCCCGCCTATCTTCTTCAGATAACTTTTCGAGGTTTACTGTGAAATTTTTATAAATTTGTTTCCATCTCTCATAATGTACCTTTTCAGCCTTTTCTGTCAAAGAAATTAATACAGCTCTTTTGTCTACCGTATCTTGTTTTTTTACAATATAGCCGTTTAGTTTTAAATTACGTACAGTTACACTTAATTGTTGCTTAGGAATGTTTAAATAATTAGCAATCATCTTTGAATTTACAGGTACTTTTTGCTGGGCGATATACTCCACTACGTGTTGTTCTAAATGTGTAAATTCAGAGGATTTTTCTGATAGTAATTTGAAAGTACCTGACATATTTAATGATAAATTCATGTATTCGTTTAATAATTCTTTATGGGACATTATTTTCGCTTCCTTTTTGGATTTAGTCATTATTTTATTACTAATTTAGCTATAAATCAAATGTTTAAACTTATTATAGTAAATTAACATTTACTAATTTGTTATTTTGAGATTATGTGGACTAAAGCAGAGGAGGAGGAGAATTGATTTTAGAAAAGGCGAATATGGCTAAAATTAAAATATTACTAAATATACGTAACTAATGAATGTAATGTCTTTTTCAGTTATTATGTTGTAAATAATTTTATGATAAAATCTTTTACATAATGAAATAAAGGGGTAGTATTCTATGGGTTATTTCTCAAATGGTTTATTAGTTTTGTTCGTTCTTATCGTATGCAGCTGCATAATTTTTGGGTGATAATATAGTGATAGATTTATATAAAAGAAGTTATCTCAGGTGAGGTAACTTCTTTATATTTTATGTTGAGAAGGAATTCTAATTTTCTTATTGAAGTTTGTTCAAGTTAAGTTGGTGAGGATCTAAAATTTTTAATAGAGTAATGTAAAAGAGAGTATAAATAAATAGGAGAATAGGGAGGCGTTTATGAAAACTAAAATAAGCTATACAATTGAACATCCAACAAATTTTAATGAATTATTAGCTTTATATGAATCTTTAGGATGGAATTCTCTAAAATTAACGGTTAATGAATTGGAACAAATGTGTAAACAAAGTTGGTATGTGATATATGCTTTTAAGGAGCAACAATTAATTGGCATGGGGCGTGTTATATCCGATGGTGTAACAACGGGGGTTATTTGCGGTGTATGTGTATTGCCAAAATATCAGTCCATTGGTATTGGAAAAGAAATAGTGGAACGATTAATCCAGCACTGTGAACAAAACAAAGTTATTCCCCAACTTATGTGTGTGGAAAAATTGCAATCTTACTATAAATCTATAGGGTTTGAGGTATTCTCTGTTGGGATGACAAAACATATTAAAAGATAGCGGCGCTTTATATTTTCAGTTTACTCGTACATATTTTCAAACTTCAGTATAAAGGAGAATTGCTGTATGGAGATTGCTAAAGGAGTAGAAATGTTACAACTTGAATTTCAAGGATTTATTATTCACCCAATTCTTTTATGGGATGATGAAATGGCAGTATTAATAGATACTGGCTTCCCTGAACAAATTGAAGATATACAAGTAGAGATGGAGAGAGTTGGCGTATCGTTTGATAAATTAAAAGCCGTGATTTTAACGCATCAGGATATAGATCATATAGGTAGTCTTCCAAAGTTGTTGCAGAACTGTGGAAGTAATATTAAAGTTTATGCGCACGAGCTAGATAAGCCATATATTGAAGGAGATTTACCTTTATTGAAAGGTGGAAATGTGGAGAATCCACCAAAAGGAAAAGTGAGTGATACTGTGATTGATGGACAAGAACTTCCGTATTGCGGTGGCATACTAATTCTCCATACGCCAGGACACACGCCGGGTCATATTAGTTTATATTTGAAACAAAGTAAAACTCTTATCGCTGGGGATTCAATGTATAGTGTAAATGGAATGTTAGGAGGAATTCATGCTCCAACTACTTTGGATGTTCAGGAAGCACAACAGTCTTTGAAGAAGTATTTAAATCTAGATATTGAATCCGTAGTTTGTTACCATGGGGGATTAAGTAAAGGGAATATAAATGCACAAATTCAAAATTTGTAAATGAAAATTTTGAATTTGTGCTAAAGAATAATCTAATTGTAAGTATATAAATAAAACACGTAATTGATAAAAGAGCATGTTTGAGAAAAATTCAAATATGCTCTTTTATTAAAGGGAATCTATTTAATACGAATGACCTAACCCGTTCCAATAAAAAGAAACGATTTCTTGTGCTAACTCATCTATATTTGCAAGAATAGGATTGTGATTTTCATCCTTAAAATTCCCAATTGATAATAAAGATACGAAAGCATGGGCAGCAAATTTAGGATTGCCTTTACTTATTTCTCCAAGTTGCATCGCGTTATGAAGTGCTTTTTCCAACACTTCATACATGTTATCTTCGGCATTTTTTAATTCTTTCAACTGCTCTTCAGATAAAGAGTGTTTTGCATCTTTCATAAAGTTCTTCATGTCAATATCTATCGTTGCGTGTAAGTATACTGTAGCGAAGTCTAACAACCTTTCTTCCAAAGTTTTATTCGTGGAAAGTATTTGATCCATATTCTCTCTTATACGTATCATCATTTGAATCATAGTAGCGGTAAATAAATCAGCTTTTGTAGAATAGTAATAGTAGACGGTTGCTTTCGTAACACCGCATTCTTTCGCGACCTCATCCATGGAAACGACTTGATAATTTTGAGTAAGAAATAATCGAGTTGCAACTTCTAAAATTATTTCTTTTGTAGATTTTGTATTTTTATTTTGACGAGGTCTTCCGAGAGGACGTTGTTTTTGTTCCAAATACATTCGCTCCTGACATTTATTATTGAGATAATTATAACATAATTTTTAATCTTTCTTGATTAATTAACTGACCAGTATATATATAATTAATATTGGAGGAAAAAAGGAAGGTGGGTTTTTATGAAAAAGCACCCGTTACATATGTTAGGGAGGATTGTAGCAGGGAAGAATACGCAATGGATAACTTTATCGGTTTGGATCCTTATTACATTAGTACTTTCATTTACGTTGCCACAAGTAAATAGTACGAAAGAACCGAATCCGAAAAATTTACCTGAAACAGCTATGTCACAGCAAGCGGAAGAACTTATGAAAAAAGAGTTTCCTAATAATGCAGGAAATCCGTTGTTAGTAGTATGGCATAGAGATGGTGGATTACAGTCAAAAGACTATAAACTTATACAGGACGTTTATAAAGAGTTAAAAGCTAGCCCTTTAAAAGAACAATCAATGTTACCACCATTTGATACAATTCCAGAGCAAGTATTATCAAAAAGTGCATCAAAAGATGGTACATCATTTGTCACACCGATATTCTTTAATAAATCAGCTGGTACGGATATATTAAAAGGAAATCTTGAAGATGTAAGAAAACTGGTGAATAGTAAGGTGGATGTTGATCCATTTAAACAAAAAATAACGGACTCTGGTTTACATGTTCGATTATCTGGCCCTGTAGGTATTCAAACAGATGCGGTTAGTTTATTTAGTCAAGCTGATGTGAAATTATTAGTCGCTACTGTACTATTAGTATTGGTTTTATTAATTTTACTTTACCGTTCACCAATTTTAGCAATTTTACCTTTACTTGTTGTTGGCTTTGCATACGGTATTATTAGTCCTACACTTGGTTTTTTAGCTGATCATGGGTGGATTAAAGTAGATGCCCAAGCGATATCAATCATGACCGTATTATTGTTTGGCGCGGGTACAGACTATTGTCTATTTTTAATTTCAAGATATAGAGAGTACTTGTTAGAAGAAGAAAGTAAATATAAAGCGCTGCAACTTGCGATTAAAGCATCTGGCGGGGCAATTATAATGAGTGCATTAACTGTCGTACTTGGATTAGGAACATTATTACTTGCTCATTACGGCGCCTTTCATCGATTTGCAGTACCATTTAGTGTTGCTGTATTCATAATGGGGGTTGCTGCTTTAACAATTCTTCCTGCATTTTTATTAATTTTCGGCAGAGCTGCATTCTTCCCGTTTATACCAAGAACAACTGCGATGAATGAGGAATTTGCAAGAAAGAAACAGAAAGTAATAAAAGTTAAAAAATCAAAAGGCTCCTTTAGTAATAAAATTGGAGATATTGTAGTACGAAGACCGTGGACAATAATTATGCTAACTGTGTTTGTATTAGGTGGATTAGCTTCATTCGTACCACGTATTCAATACACATATGACCTTTTAGAATCGTTTCCGAAGGATATGCCTTCACGTGAAGGGTTTACGTTAATTAGTGATCATTTTTCAGCTGGAGAACTAGCGCCAGTAAAAGTTGTTGTTAATACGAAAGGAAAAGAGCTTCCTATTAAACAAGAGATAGAGAAATTTTCTTTTGTAAATACAGTGAAAGAGCCAAAAGAGGGAAAAGAAAATAAACAAATACAAATGTATGAAGTTTCTTTAGCGGAAAATCCGTACGCTATTGAAGCGCTAGATCAAATCCCAAAATTGAAAAATAGTGTAGAAAAAGTATTAAAAGATGCGGGGATTAATGATGTTGAAGATCAATTGTGGATTGGTGGAGAAACAGCGTCACTATATGACACAAAACAAATTACGGAACGTGATGAAGCAGTTATTATTCCAGTAATGATTAGTATTATAGCTTTACTATTACTTGTCTACTTACGATCAATTGTAGCGATGATTTATTTAATAGTAACAGTTGTTTTATCATTCTTCTCTGCATTAGGAGCAGGATGGATATTACTTCACTTTGGTATGGGAGCGCCGGCAATACAAGGGGCGATACCGCTATACGCATTCGTATTTTTAGTTGCTTTAGGTGAAGATTATAATATCTTTATGGTTTCAGAAATATGGAAAAACAGAAAGACACAAAATCACTTGGATGCAGTAAAAAATGGTGTTATACAAACAGGAAGTGTCATTACATCCGCAGGTTTAATTTTAGCAGGAACTTTTGCGGTGTTAGGTACGTTACCAATTCAAGTTTTAGTTCAATTTGGTATTGTGACGGCAATTGGAGTTTTACTTGATACGTTTATTGTAAGACCGTTACTTGTACCGGCAATTACAGTTGTTTTAGGTCGCTTTGCTTTTTGGCCAGGAAAACTTTCAAAAAAGAGTGAAGAAATACAAAAAGTGGATGCATAGTTAAAAAAGCCGAGGATATTTTCCTTGGCTTTTTTCTATGTAGTTCATTAATTTTTTGGAGTCAAATCATCAGTTACAGCGTGATCAGCATCTTCAATGGTTGTTTCGGGCATTCCGTATAAGCCGTTCATTGCTTGTTCTTCGCTAGTTAGATTTGCAGTATTATTATTGTGAATAGATGTAGTGTTTTCGATAACATTTACTTTTTTATTTTCATTTTTATCATGCATGTTTGAATCCTCCAAACGTCATTTGATTTATCCCGCATTAACGGGCAGTAAGACCTCCACCTCAAAATTCGGCAAAAACAAAGAAGGTTAGGTGGGGGATCAACTGCCCGCCACTGATTAAAGTTTCACATTATTAATAGTATGTGGATGGATTGCAAGAAATATGTGAATGGATTTTTGCAAATGTTATATAATTAAATAAAAACGTGAGTATAAATGTAAACTATAAGGAGTGAACAAGTGTGGTGAAAACAAGGAAATTAGCCTTCTAAAATAAAAATGAAATTTTAGGAGGCAAATGAAATGAAGTTTCATGTAATTGACAGAGAAAATTGGAATAGAGAGCAGTATTTTGAACATTATTTAAAATTAAAGTGTTCGTTTAGTATGACAGCGAATGTTGATATTACGATGATGCTAGAGAAAATACATCAAAAGGAAATAAAATTTTATCCGACTTTTATTTATATAATTTCTAGAATGATAAATAATCATAAAGAATTTCGGACATGTTTTAATGATGAAGGAGTTTTAGGGTATTGGGAGGAAATGATACCTAGTTATACAATCTTTCATAAAGATGATAAATCTTTTTCAAGTATATGGACGGATTATTCTAGTGATTTCCACATTTTCTATAAAAACTATGAAGAGGATATGAAATGTTTTGCTAATGTTCATGGTCTCTTCCCGAAAGAAAATATTCCGCCAAATGTTTATCCGATTTCTGGGATACCTTGGACTAGTTTTACAGGATTTAATTTAAATATTAATAATGATGGTGATTTTCTATTACCAATTATAACTTGCGGAAAATATTTCAATGATGGAAGCAAGGTAATGCTACCTTTTTCATTGCAAGTACATCATGCGGTTTGTGATGGATATCATGCGAGTCGTTTTATAGAGGATTTACAGGAACTAGTTAATACATGTAACGAGTGGCTTTAAGTAATATCTAATTTTTAATTATATAAAATTAAAAATGAATAAGCGTAAAATAAAAAGAAGAGAACATGTGTATATTACGTATTCTCTTCTTTTTATTCATTCATACTAAGTAACAGTGGAAAATATAGGTTGATTTGTAGTTTAATAGTAAAGAGAGTGATTGATTTTAATTCTCTTTATTTTCTAACTATATAGATCGCAAAAGTTATGAGATTGTAACGATGAAGGGGAAAACAAAAATGACAATAATATCTATAGAAAAAGCTACAATTTTAGATGCTGAAAAGTTAACAGAAATAATGAAAAGAACATTTGACGAAGAAGCGAAGCGGTGGTTATGCGGCCAAGATGATGTAATTGATTATAACATTCAACCACCAGGATATTCTTCAGTTGAAATGATGACATATTCAATTGAAGAATTGGATTCTTACAAAGTGATAATGGATGAAAAAATAATCGGGGGAATTATAGTTACGATCTCTGGTAAATCGTACGGAAGAATCGATCGTATTTTTGTAGAGCCTTTTCTTCAAGGAAAAGGAATTGGATCAAGGATTATTAAGTTAATAGAAGAAAAATTTCCGAACATAAGGATTTGGGATCTTGAAACATCTAGTAGACAAGTTAATAATCATCATTTTTATAAAAAAATGGGCTATGAAATCATTTTTAAATCTGAAGATGAGTATTGCTATGTAAAAAGAAAAAATGTAGGTGCAGGTGAAGAGAACTTAATTAAAAATAAAGATATGAAAAATGGTCAATACGAAAACTGTAATTTGGTTCATACAGAATATTATCAAGTAAATTTAAAAAATAGTGCATTTGTTGGTAGTAATATAATGCATTTGAATATGAGTAATTGTAATGTAAGTCAATCAAAGTTTAGGAATATAAACTTTAGAAGCTCTTCATATGCAGATTTAAATCTTTCTAGTAGTACATTTAATTTGGTGACATTAGGTGGAGTGCAATTCAAAAATACAAGTCTTGGAGATGAGAAGGAACCTCTTTCATTTGAAAACTGTGATTTGGAGGGTAGTACAATACATAATAGTAACCTGAAAAATATTGAAATAGTAAATTGTGATGTAACTGGTATGAAGATAAACGGTATTCCAATAGAGAATTTGCTTGAGTTATATAATAAGGTGAAAATTTAAAGCATTTCGGTTGTTAGGATAAGAAGTTTGGAAATTAAGTGTTATACCGAAATAATTATGTAAAAATAACATAAAGAAATACAGGTCGGGAATGATTTAATATAGGTTTCTAGAATGATAAATATAATGCTATTTATATGGAGGGGGAGGAATATGGAAATCAACATACGAGCAGTAGAAATACAAGATGCTAGAGCAATTCATCGTATATGTATACAGGATGAGGTTTTACCTTATATGGTTTTCTTACCTAGCATGCGTGTAGACGCTATGGAAAATAGAATTCGAAACTTAGCACCAAATCAATTTGAATTTGTTGCAGAGTATGACGGGGAAGTAGTAGGGTTTATTGGCTTAACACAAAGTCCGGGACGAAGATCTCATTCAGGCGATTTATTTATTGGGGTAGACAGTGAATATCATAATAAAGGTATTGGCAAAGCACTTCTTACAAAAATGCTTGATTTAGCTGATAATTGGTTAATGTTAGAAAGAGTTGAACTTGGTGTATTAGAAACGAATCCGAAAGCAAAAGATCTATATGGAAAATTTGGGTTTGTAGTAGAAGGGGTAAAGGTAGGGAATTTAAAGGCTCACGGAAAGTTTATAAATGAAATTATGATGAGTCGTTTTAGACCTGATGGTTTAATTGTACATAATTAATATGTAAAAGCATGACAAATCAATGTCATGCTTTTTAATTGTCATTTGCGATTCGCTAGTTTCGGTTGTAATAAAAATAATGTTAATCCAATGAAAATAATTGAAATTCCAAGTGCTTGTTGTAAAGTAATGGTTTCACTCAAAATAAAATATGCTAGAACACAAGTACCAATTGTTTCACCTAAAATACTCATTGAAATAACAGTAGCGCTCATCCATTTTAATAACCAATTGAATATCGTTTGTCCTAAAATCGTTGCAATGAAAGCTAGTCCAATAAAGGACAACCAAGTTTGTGTAGCGTAATGAATGAAAGATTGTTGCTGTATATAAGCAAATATACCGAGAAAACATGCGCTACTTCCATAACTAATTACCGAATATGGTATAAGAGATAAATCTTTACGAATGTGTTGACTAATGAAAAAGTAAGCTGTAATAATGCCGGCCGCCATAAATGCTAAAATATCTCCGTATAAAGCGTCGCCACTAATTTGGAAATCTTGCCAACCGATGATGCTACTTCCTGAAATGGCAATGAAGCAACCGATAACCGCTCCTTTCGTAAATCTCTCTTTAAATAAAAAGTAACCACCAATCATTGAAAATAAAGGTTGTAACGTTACGATAACTGTAGAACTTGCTACGGAAGTATATCGTAAGGATTCAAACCATAGTACATAATGTGCAGCTAAAAATAGCCCGGATAGAAATCCGAATCCCCATTGTTTTTTCGATAATGTTTTTAGTTCGTTTCGATTCCTTTTATTAAATAGTAATAATGGTAACAGAATTACTGTAGCAAATAATAATCGATAAAAAGCAATAATTGCCGCAGGAGCATCTGCCAATTTCACAAAAATTGCTGAAGTTGATAAGGCGAATACACCGAAAAATAAGATGAAATATGAAAAAATAGGTGATTTCAAAGTCTGTCCCTCCGATAGAATGTTTATTATAATATATTTAATGCGATATAATGCACAAAGGTAAGTATATAAGTCTTGGAGACGATAGAAAAGAATTATTTGCCCTTGTTTAGTAAGTCAGCACAAAGGGAATGAATCATACATTATGATGGACGAAAGGGAGTAGTTATTTTGATTCACTATCGACTTGGACAAACCGTTTTAAGTTATCGTAAGAAAAATAATATGACAATTCGTGAGTTTGCTGAGTATGCAGGGATTAGTACGTCACTGATTAGCCAAATTGAAAGAGGTCATGCTAATCCTTCTTTAAATGTATTGGAATTAATTGCGAAAGCATTAAATGTGCCGCTATTTACACTTTTTATTAATGATATTGATACAGACTCACTCATTTCTAAGAAAAAAGATCGAAAAAAAGTATATCGGGAAAATAATGATCACATTGTATATGATGTATTAACACCTGATTTTATGAAAGCACGTATTGAAATGTTAATGATGGATTTAAATAAAAAAGCAAACACAACGGAAAGTCACTATTCACATGAAGATAAGGAAGAGATTGCGGTTGTCATGAAAGGAGAAGTGTATGTGGAATTAGAAGGAAAAGAATATTTTTTAGAAGAAGGTGATGTTGTACGTATCCCACCAAACGTGAAGCATCGATTTTTGAATAAAAGTGATGAATCGAATCACATTTTATTTGTATTAACGCCATCTTTAGGATGAATATAAAGTGAGTTTTATTATGGGGGATAGAAAATGGAAAATAAAAGTGTGTTAAAAGGCGGCCTTTCAATTATTTCTCAATGCAAAAAACAAACAAAGGATATTTGGCATGCACATTACGGGGCAGCTGCAATTGCTAGTTATTTTTTCATGAAGGATAATAATATTGAAGAAGAGATAGCTCGTAATATGCATTCTCATACAAAAATGATGCTGAACAAGAAAAACTTAGATGAAATCATCGATAGTAAAGAAGAAATTGATTTTCAAAGTGCTGAAAAAAAGATAATAAAATCATTGGAATATACAATTGATGAACTTCATTGGGTGGGGCATAACGTCATTTATGCGGCATTAAGTTTATTAGCTATGAAAGAGCTACAAAAATGGGGAAATAATCAAGCGATAGAAGGGATAACTGATCTTATATTATCATTTCAAAAAACAATTCCCGGTAGATCGTGGATTGGTTTTACGACGACAGAAGTTAAACAATTAAGTATATATGACGAGATACAAAGTGAATTAAGAAATCCAAAACAATTATCTAAGTTTATTTTAAATGAACTATCGGAGTTTAAGGTTATTTATAGAGCAGAATCACATCATGATTTAATTGGCCATATGCTTACTTTTTCCCACGCAATTAATATAATGTATGATTTAGGACATAAAGATGTATTTCAACGAGGGATACGTCCGCTTTTAAAACTAGTATACGTACTGCGTGCTAGTAAAAAACTTATGCTGAATACTGAAATAAATCTACATTCTCCTATAGATCATTTGCCTTTAATTGAATCTAAACGTGCTCACGTATTACCAACTGAAAATCAATTTTGGCTAAAGGACTATAGTGAATTTGATTGGGATTTTGGACATGTTTTCAAATTCTCATATAGTTATTTTGATCATATAAAGAGAGCTCCGGAATATAAAGGTATAACCTTAGAACAATTCCGGTATGTTATTCATTCGTAATGAATTTTAATAATCTGTAAAAAGGGAGGATATAAGTTTCTTTTTTTGTTAGTAGTATATTGTTTTTTCAAATATGTAAGATTTTACATGCGTATTTTACTTTTACTAATTATGTAAGTAGGCTATACTAAATAACATACATTTTATGTTTGGAGAGAAGTAAATCGACATGGAACTAGTAAAATTGGAAAAGGTAATTGAAATAAAAAAAGAAGAACTTTTATATTTAGTATCGGATTATGGAATTCAACATGAAAAAGTACTGGCATTAAGTCAAGAAATAGACAAACTGATCAATTACTTTATGTTTTTAAAATAGAGAGAACTATGACGTGATTTGTAAATGTTATAGTTCTTTTTTATATATTCATTTACAATGATGGTTATGTACGGATTAAATGTATATAAATGTATGTATATAGTGTCAAATTTTTTACAGAATGCGCAAGCCGCTAGTCGAATGTAAGGAGTATTGGGTATAATAATAAAGGAATGATTAATTGTATCGGTTAGGAGCGCAGTACATATGAAAACAGTTGTTGTTATCGGTGGAGGTATAACGGGACTTTCTACTATGTTTTATTTAGAAAAATTAAAAAAGGATTATAATATCGATTTACATTTAATCCTTGTCGAGAAAGAAGAGTCTTTAGGTGGTAAAATCCATAGTGTTGAAGAACAGGATTTTATTATGGAATCAGGAGCGGATTCTATCGTTGCTCGCAATGAACATGTTATGCCGCTTGTAAAAGATTTAAACTTAGAAGAAGAAATGGTATATAACGAAACGGGTATTTCATACATATATTCTGATAATATTTTACACCCAATTCCTTCTGACAGTATATTTGGTATTCCGATGAGTGTCGAGTCGTTGTTTAGCAGTACGCTAGTCTCAACGAAAGGGAAAATTGTTGCTTTAAAAGATTTCATAACGAAAAATAAAGAGTTTACGAAAGATACATCACTTGCTCTATTTTTAGAAAGCTTTTTAGGAAAAGAGTTAGTGGAAAGACAAATTGCGCCGGTACTTTCAGGCGTGTATTCTGGTAAATTGAATGAGCTTACAATGGCATCAACATTACCGTATTTACTTGATTATAAAAATAAATATGGAAGTATTATTAAAGGATTTGAAGAGAATAAAAAGCAATTTCAATCAGCAGGAAATAAAAAGTTTGTATCATTTAAAAGTGGACTATCTACGATAATTAATCGCTTAGAAGACAAGTTAACTGAAACTGTCATAAAAAAAGGTGCTGTAACGACGGCTGTAAGTAAACGAGGAAATCAATATGAGATTTCTATTGCTAATCAGGAATCAATCCAAGCTGATTATGTTGTTTTAGCAGCTCCGCATGATATAGCACAAACTTTATTACAATCTAATGAGTTAAACGAGCATTTTAATAAATTTAAAAATTCATCACTTATTAGTATTTATTTAGGTTTTGACATTCCAGATGAACAACTACCGGCGGACGGTACAGGGTTTATCGTAACAGAAAACAGTGATTTACATTGTGATGCTTGTACATGGACAAGCCGGAAGTGGAAACATACATCGGGTACACAAAAGCTATTAGTAAGAATGTTTTATAAGAGTACCAATCCGATATATGAAACGATCAAAAATTATAGTGAAGAAGAATTAGTACGAGTCGCTTTATATGATATTGAAAAGAGTCTTGGAATTAAAGGTGAACCAGAAGTAGTTGAAGTTACAAATTGGAAAGATTTAATGCCGAAATATCATTTAGAACATAATCAAGCGGTTCAAGCATTAAATGAAAAATTGACTGCTCTATATCCTAATGTATATTTAGCTGGCGCTTCATATTACGGTGTTGGAATTGGTGCATGTATTGGAAACGGGAAGAATACGGCCAAAGAAATAATGACTACATTAAGTGAAGAGTTAAAATAATAATATAGAATACATATGTAAAAACTGTCCCTTCAGTCTACTGGAGGGACAGTTTTTTATTTATTTCACTTGAATGGAAACTTTTTTAGTTCTTCCATTATTCTCTTTTATTGTTAATGTAATATTTCCAGACTCTTTAAATGAGTATGGTGAGAGTTGATAAATTTCTTTTATGTTGTGTTTTTCTTTTAGTTTATTTGTGGATATTGATACTATACTTGCCCTCCAAAATTCTTGTTTGCCTGAAGGATAATCTATGAATATTTCTGGATTTTTAAACTGTAGTGTTTCCCAAGAGGCGAAATACAGTTCAACTTCTACATCTTTTTTCGGTAAGCTCTCTGAGAAATAACCGAACTCGCCCACATTACCGAAAACGGTGTAGTTTTGGTTATGTAATTTAATATCTAAATAACTAGGTTGATATGTTGCTGCGTGATAGATTCCATATGAAAGAGAGAGTGTGGCAGCGATTAATATACCAATTGAAAATGCCTTAAAGCTATCTCCTTTAAAGTTAGTCATCATGAATGAGTTTGGTGTGAATTTTTTTGCGAATAAAAAAATAAGCAAAATGAGTAAGAGGACTAAGCTGATGAATATATACATAGAATTTTTACACCTCCATAATAGAATGGAATATTTTCTATATTTTAACATTAATGTATGAATTAGTCTGTTGTTTTAGAATGGAAATTATTCTTATAATGAGCGAGCAGATGTATCTGGAGGGGTATTAGTATTATGTAAAGCGAAATAAGCAAAATATAAATTACATTATATGACCACGGCCGTAATCAACAAGTAAGAAGGTATACTCTTACTTGTTATAGAATAAAAAGGAAAAGAGTCATTAGAAATATTTGATTAGTGGGACATTGAGGACTTGCCTAATTATGAATATTTTTTCTGCTATAATAAATTAGTAGAGAGAAAGGAGTGATCCTGTGGTATTTCCTATATTAGAAACAGAGCGCTTGCGTTTAGTTGAAATAGAACAATCTTATTGTCAAAAAATATATGAAATCTTTTCATTGGATGAAGTTACATGTTATTACGGTATGAATTCTTTTACGGAATTTGGCCAAGCTTCACGTATGATTGAATCTTTTTCGAAAAATTACTTTGAGAAAAAGGCAATACGTTGGGGGATTGTGTTAAAAGAAACAAACACTTTAATTGGGACAATTGGGTTGAATAATTTACAATTATGGAGTAAACGATCTGAAATAGGGTATGATTTGCATCCGCGTTATTGGGGGCAGGGATATGCTTCGGAAGCAGCCGGGGAAATCATTCATTATGGATTTCAAGATTTAGGTTTATATAGAATTGGAGCTATTACATATCCTGAAAACGTTACTTCTTGTAAAATGCTATCTAAAATAGGTTTTCAAAAGGAAGGTTTGTTACGCGGCTATATTCATCAAGGAAATAAACAACATGATGCATTGTTATATTCTATAGTGCGAACAGATGTAGAGGACTTAAATATTTAATAAAAAACCCCTCTTATTAAAAGAGGGGTTAAGTAAAATTAACCTAACTTAGGTAATAAACGTTCTCCGCTTTTCATGCTACTTTTACATAAAGGGCATTTAGGTTCTTCTTCAAATGAAAAGTTCTTTCTCATCCATCCTAAACAATCCTCTGATTCACATTCCCAAACAGGTGTTTGTTCTGGTGGTACTTCTGCTACATCGTTCTTTCGATTGCGATACATGTAACCACTCCTTTTATGTAAAAAATTTTAGTTATATATTAAAAAGGTTGTTAACCGAGCTGGTAACAACCTTTTTATTGTTTGAATTATAGCTTTACAACGTTTTTAGCTTGAGGTCCACGGTTACCGTCTTCAACTTCGAAGCTAACTTCTTGACCTTCGTCAAGAGACTTGAAGCCGTCGCCAGTGATAGCTGAGAAGTGAACGAATACGTCGTTACCGTCTGCAACTTCGATGAAACCGAAACCTTTTTCGCTGTTAAACCATTTTACTTTACCTGTTAATGTCATGGTAATGCCTCCTAAAATTTAAAAAGATTACAATATGATCGGCCTTATTTGAATGAAAATAAAAGTTCACATATTATCAAAAACCCATAAGGAGTACGAAATGGTCCTGATTGATACTTGATAATATGCAAAGAAAATATATTGTTAAATTGACCTTAATTACTATCTTACAACAAATGGTGTGAAATAGCAAGTGCTGGTAATACCAGTGAGTAATTTGGGCGATAATGGTAAAACGCACAAAGACATCTCTTTTATTTATATATTATTCCTAATCTGAATGTATTCCAAACAGAAATCATTTATATAAAAAAGTATGTTTAAAGGAAACGGTATATTTTTTAAGAATAAAGATGATTACAATAATTAGGAGGATGAATATTGCAAAATAAACAATTTAAAATAATCGAAGCAGCAAAAGAAGGAAGAAGGAAAGTTCACCCTGTCTTTGCTGTTATACTTGCAATTGTATTTTTAACTTTAGGTGAATTGTTTATGTTATTTATGCTGTTTTTACCGAAAACAGAAACAACTTTTATGAAGGCAATTTATAGCAATATTGAGATGATATTAACGTTTGGCGGGGCTATATTTTTTGTGTTTTTATGGATTAAATTTGTAGAGAAAAGGTCATTTTCATCTATTGGTTTTTGGAATGAGCAATGGATGAGAAAGTATTTGAGAGGGGCACTAATAGGGTTTATTTTCATTTCGATACCAGTAATTTCACTCATATTAACAGGAAATGTAAAACTACAAATGCAAGAAATTACGATGACAGTTATATTTGGTATTGTAGGATCTTTAGTCGCATTTTTAATACAAGGGGCCACTGAAGAAATTGTTGTAAGAGGTTGGTTATTCCCAGTTCTTTCTGTTAGAAGCCGTATATGGATTGGAATTGTTGTGACGTCCTTTTTATTTGGTTTTCTTCATTTGCTTAATCCAGGAATTACAATTCTTTCAATATCGAATATAATATTAGTTGGCGTATTTGCAGCTTTTTACGTTTTAAAGGACAGTAGTCTTTGGGGGATTTGTGCATGGCATTCCATTTGGAATTGGGCACAATATAACGTTTATGGCTTTGCCGTTAGTGGAATGACGATATATTCAACACCACTATTTAAACCTGTAAAAAATGGCAATGAAGTCCTTCATGGAGGCTCATTTGGGATTGAAGGTAGTATTATTACAACAATAATGCTTTCTATCGCTTCAATTGTTTTATGGAGACAGTTATGGGGGAGAAGAGCGAAACAACGAGATTTTAGTTAATGAAAGTGGGAGAAACTATGGGGATTATAGCGTTTGAGGGAGCGAGTGCTGTTGGGAAAAGTACAACATGCCGTGAACTAGAAAACAATTATGGAGCCTTCATTATACCTGAAGTGAATTTTTTATTTGAAAGACCAAAAAATGAACATAGAACATGGTATTTTGAAAAACAAGTAGAGCGCTGGAATATGGCAGTGCAAAAATCGCAGCAATATGAATTAGTAATACTTGATGGGGATATATATCAGCCACTTAGTTATAATTGGTGTTTTCATTTTGATATATTTAATCAGCCTTTATCTTTAATAGAAAACTTTTATAAAGAAAAGATGATAAATAGGGAAATTGGTTTTCCAGATCAATATTTTTATTTGTACACGAATGATGAAGAACTTAGAAAACGAAAAGAATTTGATGAGACGAGAAGCAGAAGAAACTTTGAAAAACATTTACATATATCAAAATCGTTGCAGTGTTATTATGAAAATTTAAATACCGTCACAGACGGGTACTGTAAATTGATTGAAGCAAAAAGTATAAAGTCGAATGAATTAGAAATTGTGAAAAGTTTAAACAGCTTAAACGTATGTGAAGATAGACGTTTTGATGTTTCGAGGTTAGATGCTATTACGGAGTGGTTAAAAGAAAATCGTGCATAAAGTAAAAACAACGAGTGTTGTAGAAGGCGCTCGTTGTTTTTTGTTTCCATATAAATATAAAGGGAAATTTTGTAGAATATTTTTGGTTTTTGACGGAATAATCTTTCAATTTTACAAAAAAAGAAATACAATATAAGGAAATATATATAAATAATATGGTAGGGGATGGGATGAACTATTTTGAATGAAGGAACTGTTTTATATAAGAAATAATGAGGTAGTAAGAACAGAGATATTTGGGAGGAAATAAGCGAGATGAAAACACTATTTAAAATAATCGGTATTATAGCTGGTATGGCAGTAATCGGAGTAGGTTTAACATATGGTATGCTTTATTATTTGAATAATAGTAAACCAGTTGCGAAAAAGTCAACGCCAGCAGCTCCGGCAGTAGAAGTGCTAGCTGATAGTAATGTAAAAGCCGAAGATGCGAAGCTTTTAGAAAATGGCAATCATTCATTACCTAATAGTGGTTTTAATAAAAATTTTAAATGGACAGATGAGAACATACAGACAGCGTTACATGAAATGGCACACCAAAAAACGAAAGCTGAACAAAAATGGGGCTATATTTTTATCACACAAGAACGTATTGAAAGTTTACTTGAAATTATAAATAGTAATGATGTTGCACAAAAAAATACATATGTGGATATTTTAGAACGATGGAAACAAGGGAAATATGAAAAGGTTGATGTGGATCATAATAAAATTTGGAAATTGCAAAGTGGGAATTTAGGAGAAGGAAAAGGAATAATGTCGCAAGCTGAACAAAAAGAATTAATTAATCAAGTGTTTATGCAAAAAGGTACATATTCAGGTAGTAAATTAATTGCAGGTGGGGGACAGGCTAATAAATAATATACTTATCAATGAAAAAGAGTAAGTGCTTTTTAGGCAGTTACTCTTTTTTTGTGCACATTTTTAATAATTTAGCCTCGCTCTAGTAAGGAAAGAAACGACTGTAGTACCGGGGAAATCCATCTAGATTTATGATAGATTACATGACTTTGAATAACGGCTGGAGTTTCGATAGGTTGAAAACGTATTTGTTCCTTTTGACAATTCTCTTGTACAACGATATAAGGAAGAATTGAAATTCCTAACTCACACATAACAGCTTGTTTAATGACTTCAACATTAGAAGTTTCAAATGTTTTTTCTAGAATATTTCCGCTTTGACGCAAAAAACGATCGACCATTGGCCGATAACCGCAGCTTTGTTCTGTAAAAATAAACTGAGTATCCTGTAATAAACGAAATGGGTTTTCCTGTACGGGGGAATGAATAGGTAAAATCCATCCGAATGTTTCATTACAAAAAGTACGTATAATAAAATCGTTATGTGCTATACTTTCACCAATTAAGAAGATAACATCTGTTTCTCCTTCATGTAGCTTTTTCATTGCATGTTCATTTGTAGTAGTCTCAAGAACGATATTTACTTTCGGATTTTGCTGTTTGTAAGTACGTAATAATTGTGGTAAACGGTACACTGCTAACGATTCGTTAGATGTAATACTTAACGTCCCTTCCAAATAATCATTATTTTGAGGGATTTCTTGTGCTTTTTCATAAATAGCAAGTAATTCTAATGCATAAGGATGAAATTGATGACCTGCTTTTGTAAGAAGTACTTTTTTCCCTAATCGATCGAAAAGAGGGATATGTAAGTCGTTTTCTAATGCTTTTATATGCCCTGTAACAGTAGATTGCGCATAACCTAATGCAAGAGCAGCTTTAGAAAAACCGCCATGCTTAACAATGGCACAAAATGTTTTAACATGTCTCATTTCCATAAGTGACCCCTCTTTTAATATCATGATTTGTGAATGATTATATCATGTATTTCAATTTTTCAAATGATTAAATTTCTTTTAATATTATGTTGTGGGGAAATTCATGTAAGCAGTATTGGAGGAGAAAAAATGAGTAAAAAGAGCTATCATGTAGCTGTTGTTGGAGCTACAGGTGCAGTAGGTCAGAAAATTATTGAACTGTTAGAACAAGAAACAAAGTTTAATATAGCTGAAGTTACATTCCTTTCGTCAAAACGATCTGCTGGTAAGAAAGTACAATTTAAAGGGCGAAAGATTACAATACAAGAGGCAAAAACAACTAGTTTTGAAAGTGTAGATATTGCCTTTTTCAGTGCTGGAGGAGAAGTGTCTAGACAATTTGTAAATCACGCAGTTTCTTGTGGCGCAATCGTAATTGATAACACAAGTGAGTACCGAATGGTGCACGATGTACCGCTCGTTGTTCCAGAGGTTAATTCACACACTTTAAAGGAGCATAACGGTATTATTGCAGTTCCGAATTGTTCAGCATTACAGATGGTAACAGCTCTTCAGCCAATCCGAAAATCATTCGGTTTAGAACGAATTATCGTTTCCACTTATCAAGCTGTATCAGGTTCTGGAATTCATGCGATTCATGAATTAAAAGAACAAGCTAAGTCGATGCTTACAGGTGAAGAAGTGGAGAGTGCTATATTACCAGTGAAAAAAGATAAAAAGCATTATCCAATTGCGTTTAATGTACTGCCTCAAGTAGATATATTCACTGATAATGATTTCACTTTTGAAGAAGTAAAGATGATTCAAGAGACGAAGAAAATTTTAGAAGACCCAAACCTGAAAATGGCAGCTACTTGTGTACGTGTTCCAGTTGTATCAGGTCATTCAGAATCAGTTTATATAGAACTTGAAAAAGAAACAACTGTTACAGAAATTAAAGAAGTACTGCTCGATGCACCAGGTGTTATTTTACAAGATAACCCTAGTGAACAGCTGTATCCAATGCCATTATATGCAGAAGGGAAAATAGATACGTTTGTCGGAAGAATTAGGAAAGACCCTGATACGCCAAAAGGATTCCATCTTTGGATCGTTTCCGATAATTTGTTAAAAGGTGCGGCTTGGAATTCAGTTCAAATCGCAGAGACGTTGGTGGAAAAGGGAATCATTTAGTATAGAGATACACATTTATTATAAGAACTAGGAAACTATTGATTGTAAAAGTATCCTAGTTCTTATTTTAGTGAGAATTTAAAATAAATTAGTTTTTATAGTGTTTTTATAAATATCCATTAGTTTTGTAAAGAATGTACTGTTATTTTTAGTTGCTCAATAAATTCTCGAGTTGCAGCGCACATATATTTATCTTTTCTATAAATCAGTCCTATATCTATAGTTGGAGTAGGATCTTCTATTTTAATAGCTTGAATGTTTTCGTTTTGCAAAAAGTCTATATAAGGTTTGGGTAACACTGTAATTCCCATACCTTTTGAAACCATTTGAATTAAAGATTCCATCGTACTAATTTCTAAAATTGGTTTTGGTTTGAAGCTAAAGTTTTGACAATAGGTCGTAAGTAGTTCTGTTAAATAAAAGTTTTTTGGTAGAAGGATTAAAGGGTAGTTCTGTAATTCTTTAATAGACACGTGATCAAGCTCACTTAAAGGATGACCGATTGGAATAACTAATGTAAGTTCACTTTTATATAGCGGGATAGAAACAATTTCTTTATCTTGTACCGGGAGAAATGTAATACCAATATCTAATTCGTTTTGTAACAATTTTTCGCGAATTTCTCCTGTGCGAAGTCCTAACACAGAAAGCTCAATGTTTGGATAAAGATTATTGAAGTGTAAAAGGGTTGGCGGTAGTAAATAATTTACAACGGTTAACAATGAGCCGATTGTTAAGGATCCGTACTGTAATCCATTTAAGTCCTGGATAGCAGAACGGGCTTGTTCGACTTCATGAAAAATGGTTTTACTATGTGATAATAAAATCTTTCCTGCTTCAGTTAAAGATATCTTTTTACCAATTCGATCGAAAAGTGGCATTCCTACTTCATGTTCTAACGCACGTATTTGTTGACTTAGTGAAGGTTGGGAAATGTTTAATTTTTCGGCTGCCTTTGTGAAATGCAATTCTTTCGAAACAGCTAAAAAGTATTCTAATTGTCGTAATTCGATTGGAATCACCTCAAATTTAATCATAGGATATACCTATCATTATTATATGAATAATTGAATTGAACAATGGTTTTGTGCGATTTATAATCACTTTATTAGAAATAGATTGATGATAAAGATTAGATGAGGTGAAGAGGAATTGTTGAAATCGAGCGTATTACCAGGCAGTTATTCAAAAGTACTTCAAAAAAGGTATGAGGAGGCTGTACCGACAGGAATATATCATTTAACACCTTTATATGTAAAAAAAGCTAGCGGAGCGATCATTACAGATGTAGATGGGAATCAGTTTATTGATTTTGCTGGTGGTATTGGAATGCAAAATGTTGGTCATTGTCATCCGAAAGTTGTAAGAGCGGTACAAGAACAAGCAAAGTCATTTATTCATCCTTGTTTTCATGTAACTCCATATGAAAACTATATTGCTTTAGCAGAGAAAATTAATGAAAAAATACCAGGAACAAGTAAGAAAAAAACGATGTTTGCAAATAGTGGTGCGGAAGCGATTGAAAATGCTGTAAAAATCGCACGTAAAGTAACAGGGAGAAGTAAAGTAATCTCGTTTGAACGAGGATTTCATGGGAGAACATTAATGACGATGTCTTTATCAACGAAAGAAACCCCATATAAAGCAGGATTTGGCCCGTTCGTTTCAGACATGCATATATTGTCGTATCCGTACTATTACAGAGCTGCAGAAGGAGTTTCTTCTGAAGAAGTGGATTCTCAAGTCATCTATCAGTTTGAAAAATTTTTAGAGGAAGTATCACCTGAAAAAGTAGCGGCAATCGTAATGGAACCAGTACAAGGAGAAGGGGGATTTATTGTTCCTTCCATTTTATTTGTAAAACGAATCCGGGAAATTTGTGATCAATATGGAATTTTAATGATCATGGATGAAGTGCAAACTGGATTTGGCAGAACTGGAAAATGGTTTGCAACGGAACATTTTAATATAGAACCTGACATTATTACATTATCAAAATCAATAGCTGGAGGCTTACCATTAAGTGCGATTGTTGGGCGCGCTGAGTTTATGGATGTTCCTGGAAGGGGTCAAATCGGTGGGACCTTTGCAGGAAGTCCGTTATCATGCGCAGCCGGTCTTGCTGTATTTGAAATTATGGAAGAAGAAAATCTAGTTGAAAGAGCTCAACAAATTGGAAATAGAATAATGTCACATTTACATGCAATGCAATTAAAATACGAAGTCATAGGTGACGTTCGTGGAATTGGTGCAATGGTTGCAATGGAACTTGTAACGGATCGTATAACAAAAGAACCAGCAAAAGAACTAACAGTACAATTAATTGATGAATTCTGGAAGAATGGGCTTATAAGTATTGGGGCAGGGATATTTGATAATGTACTACGTTTTTTACCGCCTCTTGTTATTTCAAATGAAGAAATTGATAAAGGTTTTGAAATAATAAATCAATCTTTTAAAAAATTGTGCGGAAAGTGAGAGAGGCAATTATGATGAATAAATTATATGAGGTACTATCACTAAATATAGGATTCCCAAAAGAAGTTATGTATGGAGGAAAATTAATTCATACGGGTATAAATAAAACGAAAACAAAGGAACCTATATATTTATCATTTTTAAAATTTAAAGGTGATGGTCAGGCGGATTTAGTTCATCATGGAGGGGTGGATAAAGCGGTTTGTGTGTATTCGGGTGAACATTATAGTTATTGGGAAGAAACATTGAATCAAGACCTTGAATATGGAGCATTCGGAGAAAATATAACAGTAAGTGGTATGCGTGAAGAGGATGTTTGTATCGGTGATACGTTTGAGCTCGGAGAAGCGATAGTACAAGTAACGCAACCAAGGCAACCTTGTTTTAAGTTAGCTAAGAAATACAATATTCCAAAGTTACCACTGTATTTTCAAGAAACAGGATATACAGGATTTTATTTTCGTGTATTAAAAGAAGGGTGGGTATCGCCAGTTGATACGTTAAAGTTGCTGAAGTCTGATCCAATAAGTATTACAGTAGCGTTTGCTAATCGTATTATGCATAAGGAAAAACAAAATATAGAAGGGATAAAGAGAATTTTAGAAGTACATGCACTTTCTACTAGTTGGAGAAAGACATTTGAAAAGCGACTGAGGGGAGAAGAAATAAATACGAAGGAGAGGCTTGAAGGAATAAAAGAATAAAAAAATATTTTTATAAATAGTGCATTTCTATTAGTAAAAACTAACTAGAAAGCACTGTTTTTATATAATAACCTTATTAATATACAAAAATCTTAATATTGTTTTATTCGACTTTTTTCTAATTGTGAAAACATAAAATTAATTGGATTATTTTTTTATATTTTATGATAGTATATTGATTTGTAAGACCTATTATTTTAAGGTCAGGTCATATAACCATATATAATTTTATGGAATTGAAGTATGGAGGGACAACATGGGGAATGTTGAAAAATTTGTAAATCTTCTAATAGAAGAACCGAAAAGAGAGCAGTTATTTCCTTTATTTGAAGAAGTGTTTGGTATTGAAAGTCAAACATTACGTGATTTTACGGAGAAAGGATATTGGGATTATACATATAAAGCTTTATCATTTTTACAAGATAACAAAGTGATTGCGAATGTTGCTGCATTTTCACTTCCGCTTTTAATGAATGGTGAAAAAATAAATGCAGTGGGTATTCAATCGGTAATGACACATCCGAATCATCGTCGACAAGGGTTAATGAAACAATTGTTTAGTAAGATGATAGAAGAAATTGATGAGCAATGTGAGTGTGCGCTTTTATTTACTGAAAATCCAGAACTATATAAACCATTTGGTTTTCAAATTGTGCAAGAATATTTGATGAAAGTATCATACGAAAACAAGAGTGATAAAGATTCTCAACTTAAAAAGTTAGATTTTTATAATGAAGAGGATAGACAATTAATACATGAGATGATTGAAAATGGCCAAAGGCTTTCTAATACATTTTCAACGTTAAATTACCGCTCTTCGTTTTATTTAAATATGTATGATTCAACATGGAATGAAAACCTATATTATTCAGAGAAATTAGATACGTTGATTGTTTTTACAATAGAAAATCAAAAACTAAAATTATATGGAGTGTTTGCTCCGGTACTTCCGATTTTAGATGAATTATGTGAGGAAATCTCTGGGGAATTTAAGGAGATTGAATTTTATTTTTGCCCAGATCAATTAGGAATTGATGATGTACAATATACAGAATTACAGACTAGTAAGTATTTAATGGTTCGAAGTAATAAGGAATTAGATTTTAAAGGTTATAAATTCCCGGTGTTAACCGAGTTTTAAATATTAATTTAATTGCTTTTTTATGGAGGAATTATGAAAACATCATATATACCAAATCATATTGAGCAACTTACCGTAATGAATGTACCTGAATATTACAAACTGGAAGAAAATCATACATTAATTGTCCATTCGAAGGCAGAAACAGATTTTTGGCTGAAAACACACTATGGCTTTGAAATAATGAATGGTCATGTATTTTATAATGAGATTATGACAGATTTTCAGGCTGAAGTTCAGTTACGTATGAATCCAAATGCGACATACGATCAAGCAGGTCTTTTTGTTATGATTTCGGAGAACTGTTGGTTAAAAACTTCTTTAGAATATATCCCTGAGGGGCCATCTCATTTAGGTGCTGTCGTAACGAATAATGGATATTCTGACTGGTCAACGCAAGATTATCCAACTGAAGCAGCTAAGCAACAACTTCGTTTTCGAATTATTCGAAAACGCGGTGATTATTTAATATATGTGAAAATAAGTCAGCGATGGGAACAAATAAGAATCGCTCATTTAATGGAGGATATAGGGAATGAGCCTGTTAAAATAGGCTTTTACACGTGTAGTCCTTCTAAAAATAAAGGATTTGAGACTGAGTTTTTCGATTTTACAATTGAAGAAATATAGATAAAAAACCGCATTCTTTTCATTAAGAATGCGGTTTTTGTATTTGTATATTTATAAAGCACATTTATTGACCGAAAAGTCATTAATGCTTATCATTTAATAATGTTAAATATTAATTTGCATAATATAATAAAAGTAAAGAAGAAATTACAAACTATAGGGTTTAAATAAGGAGGGATATGAATTACTCAGTGGTAATTTCATGGAAAAAGGAGATTATGTATGAAATCATTTCGCAAGCTATTACAGTATTTAAAACCATACATGTTCTTCGCTATTATTGGACCGCTATTTATGGTACTTGAGGTTGCGATGGACTTAATTCAACCGACTATTATGCAACATATTATTGATGTTGGGATTGCAAATAGGGATTTGAATTATGTAATAAAAATGGGGCTTCTTATGTTAGGAGCAGCGGCACTTGGGTTAGTTGGAGGACTTGGGTGTATGATGTATTCTACAAAAGCAGCTGTAAATTTCGCTACAGACATACGAAAAGATGTGTTTACAAAAATAGAAACATTTTCTAGTAAAAATCGGGATGCATTTGGAACCGGAAAATTATTAACGATTGTGACAAATGATATTACATCAATTCAATCGGCGATGACGATGACATTACGTGTTCTCGTTCGTGGCCCTTTGTTATTTATCGGAAGTATAATTATTGTTTTTGTAACAGCGCGAGAGTTATTTCCAATATTACTTGTAGTTGTACCAATTTTATTACTGGCGATTATTTTAATTGCAAGTAAAGCGAGTGGAACGTTTAAAAAGGTGCAAGAAGCATTAGATAAAGTGAATACAAAGTTACAAGAAAATTTATCTGGTGTACGTGTTATAAAAGCGTATGTAAGACAAAAATATGAAATTTCTCAGTTTGGAAATGTGAATACAAATTTAACGAAGATAAATATTCGAGCTGTGCAGCTTATTTCCTTAATGATGCCAATTATTATGCTAGTTGTAAGTGGTGGAATTGTCGCAACACTATGGATTGGTGGAGAAAAAGTATTTAATGGAACTCTTCAAGTAGGTGCGATTTTAGCATTTATTAACTATTTGAATATCATTTTAATGGCACTTATGTCTATTAGTATGGTATTTATTCAAATTGCTCGAGCTTTTCCATCTGCGGATCGTGTACAACAAGTCTTAAATACTGAAGTTGATATTATGAACGAAGCTAACGCAATTGAACCTGAGAAAATCGAAGGGAATATTGATTTTAGAGATGTTAGTTATAGTTATACGAAAAATAATGAATACGTTTTAAAAGATATTTCATTCAGCATACGTAAAGGTGAAAAAGTAGGGATTATCGGTTCTACAGGGAGTGGTAAGTCTACTTTAGCTAAACTGCTACCACGCTTATATGATATTGAGCAAGGTGAAATTTGTATTGACGGAATAAATGTTAAGAGGTACGATTTACAAAAATTACGTGCTTCAATAGGTTTTGTACCTCAAAAGGCATTGTTGTTCTCAGGAAGTATAGAAGAGAATTTACGTTACGGTAAAGAAGATGCAATACACGATGAATTGGAAACAGCAGCTTCATCTGCGTGTGCGACTGAGTTTATTTACAAGTTGGAAGAATCGTATCATTATAATTTAACACAAGGTGCGACGAATTTATCAGGTGGACAAAAACAACGTGTATCCATTGCAAGAGCGCTTGTGAGAAAACCATCTATTCTTATATTAGATGATTCTACATCAGCAGTTGATGCGAAATCAGAAGCGAACATTCAATCGGCATTAAGAACAGAATATAAAGGAACAACGACATTATTAATTGCTTCTAAAATCGCATCTATAATAGATGCTGATAAAATTCTCGTATTAGATAATGGTGAATTAGTTGGTGATGGTACACATGAACAACTGCTAGAACAATGTGAGGTATATCAGGAAATTTATCTTTCCCAAGGTGGTAATTTGCATAAAGAAGGTGGGAAAGAACATGCGTAATTTTCAAGGACAATTTGCTAATAAAGGTGGACGTAACTCGCCTAAGAGTGGAAAAGTTAAAAATACTAAAGGAACTGTAAAACGGATTTGGAACTATATGGGGTATGAAAAGGCTGCTCTAATGTTCGTTATATTTCTAGTATTTGTTACGACATTACTTGGGTTATTAGGTCCATATTTTATGGGAGTAATTATAGATCAATATATTGTACCAAAAGATTTAAACGGTACGGCAAGAATGTGTATGTTACTTATTGCAATTTACGGTGTAACGGTGCTTTTAACATGGTTACAAACGTATGTCATGATTAATGTTGCATTAAAGACAATTCAAAAAATACGACAAGATATATTTGAGAAAATCCAAACGCTTTCTTTACGGTTCTTTGATGTACGTTCTCAAGGTGATTTAATGAGCCGTGTGACAAATGATATTGACAATTTAAATCAAGCGTTGACGCAAAGTGTCGTACAGATTATTTCATCAGCTTTAACCTTTATAGGTGTGACGATTGCGATGTTCTCATTAAATTGGATTTTGGCACTTGTAACTTTAATTACAGTACCTATTATGCTTTTCGTTACAAAAAAACTTGTTGCATATAGTGGTAAAAACTTTGCAAAGCGTCAAAAAGATTTAGGAGAATTAAATGGTTTTATTGAAGAAGCTATAACAGGCGCGGATGTTACAACGTTATACGGGAAAGAAAAAGAAACCGTACAAAATTTCAATAAAATTAATGAACAACTAAGAATTTCAGCAACGAAGGCTGATACATTTTCAGCTTTTATTTTTCCGAGTATGAACTTTATTAATAACTTAGGAATGGGGCTTGTAATTGGGACTGGATCAGTTATGGTCTTAAACGGAATGACAACAGTAGGTGTCATTGCGGCGTTTATTAATTATTCTCGTCAATTCTCAAGACCACTAAGTCAATTTGCAACGTTAATGAATACGATTCAAGCGGCAGTTGCGGGGGGAGAACGAGTTTTTGAAATTATGGATGAGGTACCAGAAATTCAAAATAAAAAAGACGCATTCATTGTACAAAATATACAAGGGCATGTTGAACTTGAGAATGTTTCGTTTGGTTATGTGGAAAATAAAACAATTTTAAAAGAAGTAAGTCTTAAGGCACAGCCTGGAGAGACAATTGCTTTAGTTGGTCCAACGGGATCGGGAAAAACAACAATCATAAACTTATTAACTCGATTTTATGATATACAGCAAGGGCAAATTCATATTGATGGAAAAGATATAAAAGATTATGATATCAATTCTTTACGAAGTAAAATAGGAGTAGTTTTACAAGATACGTATTTATTTGCTGGGACAATTATGGATAATATCCGTTATGGACGATTACATGCAAGTGATGAAGAAGTAATCAATGCAGCAAAGGCTGCATCGGCACATTCTTTTATTAAACATTTACCGAAACAATATGAAACAGAGATTGCTTCAGAAGGATCGAATTTAAGTCAAGGACAAAAACAACTTCTTGCGATTGCAAGGGCAATTTTAGCAGATGCAGACATATTA
The DNA here is from genome assembly GCF_016483245.1 of Bacillus cereus group sp. N31. Taxonomy (NCBI): domain Bacteria; kingdom Bacillati; phylum Bacillota; class Bacilli; order Caryophanales; family Bacillaceae; genus Bacillus; species Bacillus cereus group sp. N31. The sequence continues at coordinate 67,337 of NZ_JAEHCH010000019.1, forward strand.
ATTCTTGATGAAGCGACATCTAATATTGATACGAGAACAGAATTGCAAATTCAAGCAGGATTAAACAATTTAATGAGAGGTAGAACGAGTTTCGTAATCGCTCATCGACTCAAAACGATTGAAAAGGCAGATCAAATCCTCGTTATAAAGGATGGGAGTATTTTAGAAAGAGGGAATCATGAATCTCTCATGAAAGATCGAGGGTTTTACTTTGATCTTTATACGAGTCAGTTTAAAATTTAATATAAAAAATGAGGTGTCTCTAGAAATGAGAAGCCTCATTTTTTATATTTGTAAACTTTATGAATTACTTTTCTAACCAAATTAATTATCCGACCTGAAAAATACTTATACTTGCAGATACATTTGTTAAAGAGCCACCATCACTATTTGAGAGAGTGATAGTGCCTGCTGAAGAGGTATTATTTATTAAAGTCAATGTTGAAGGAACAACTGTTACGGTAAAAGCAGCAGTACCTTGATTTATTGTATGCGGTGACCCCGTACCAAAACGCCCACCTGGAATTGGTGTACCATTTAGTGCAAGGGAGAATTGGTTTTCGCGCGCTGCCTCTAATTGAAACTCTGCTACATATGTTCCTAGTGTATTAATTATAATATTTCCAGTACCTGTGATGTGGCTAAGGGAAGTTCCTGTTATAGGTCCATTTGTGTTAAAAGTAACACTACTTCCCACTGCAATTGATTGGTTAGTAGTATCAAAAACATATAGATAGTTTGTTAATCCCACACTAGCCGCCCCGGTAGGCCCAGTGGAACCAGTGGAACCAGTGGAACCAGTAGAGCCAGTAGGTCCAGTAGAGCCAGTAGGTCCAGTAGAGCCAGTAGGTCCAGTAGAACCAGTAGGTCCAGTAGAACCAGTAGAACCGGTAGAGCCAGTGGACCCAGTAGAACCGGTAGAGCCAGTAGGCCCGGTGGAGCCAGTGGAACCAGTGGAACCAGTGGAACCAGTAGAGCCAGTAGGTCCAGTGGAACCAGTAGAGCCAGTAGGTCCAGTAGAGCCAGTAGGTCCAGTAGAACCGGTAGAGCCAGTGGACCCAGTAGAACCGGTAGAGCCAGTGGAACCAGTAGAACCAGTAGAACCAGTAGAACCGGTGGAACCAGTGGACCCAGTAGGCCCAGTAGAGCCAGTGGAACCAGTGGAACCGGTAGAGCCGGTAGAGCCAGTGGAACCAGTAGGTCCAGTAGAGCCAGTAGGTCCAGTAGACCCAGTAGAACCGGTAGCCCCAGTAGGCCCGGTGGAGCCAGTGGAACTGGTAGAGCCCGTAGCCCCAGTAGGCCCGGTGGAACCAGTGGAGCCGGTAGGTCCAGTAGGAGAATGTGGGAGAATAATACGGTTAATATCTAAAAGTGAAAAGTTAATGAACATATCTTTGTTTTGATAATCTATCAAAATCACCTCACTAGCATGTTTAAAGAAATAGTAAAGTAATAATTTTTATAGGTATTTCATTTCTATATTATTAATGCAGCTTATTTTGGAAACAGTAAATAGCTATCATGACTATAGGGTATTAATTTTTAACCTAAATTTTAATAAAACCTTTATTAAAGATAAAGAGCGCTGTTAAAGGCGCTCTGAGACAAGTTTCATGTTGAAAAAGGGAATTGAGGATATTATGTGCATACTGTTTTAGAATGTTGTAGATTTTTAATTAAAAATAAGAAGATCTTATAAAAATTAAAAATTTGTATTATTAGATAGTCACCATACAATAAAATATGCTTGTTTGATATAAATGTGTGTCAAATTTGCCAAAATATATTTTGGCATGCATAAGAAAATTAAAATACTTTGTTAGCAAATACTAGCGGCCTCAGTGACAGATGGTAGAAATAGTTTACGTGGTATTGTAATAATCTCAAGCGCTATCTGCGTTGAATATAGGAGTATTTGAGTTAAATCTAAAGCGAGTGTTAAAAGTATGATGAAGCTTGTAAGAATTACAAAACTACCCCAAAAGAAACTTTTTGAAGTGTTGCGGAAATCTTTTATTAAGGAAAAGAAAGAAAAAAATGCGGTAACAATAAGAATGAAAATTTTATACTTATCAGACATTATAACCCTCCCAAAGAACAGTAATTTATATTATACCGTATTTTTCAGTATTATTATAAATAGATTTTAAAGTGAATATTACGAAAAAAGAAAACCACAACTAATGTTTTAAGTTGTGGTTTTCTTTTTTGAGTACTTTGTTTTAGAAGATAGATAATCTAGAATTGAAAAAACTTTAAAGGGATTACCATACTCTATTTCCGATCCAGCATCAGGTGCTCAATGAAACGGTATGAAAGGTTATAGGCTGGTAATACGAGAATAAATAAGGGCGGATCTGTGTACAACAATATTCCCATATCAAAGTTCTACTAGAGAAAAGTAGTTAGTTAAGGGCAGTATGTGAATAAAAAACAGATGGGTGTGGAAACTAAATATTTATGACATTAAGGACAAAGATTAGGAAATATAGATTGGTATGAAAAAGTACAAAAATCTAAAATTAGAATGAGCATTGAACTAGTGTATAACGATTGAAACGGCACTGAAGACTAATAAAACGGCCATAATGATGTTAAATAATTGGTTATGTTTTATTAATAATTTTTGGAATATTGAACCAAATAAACTCCAACTACATGTACTCATTAAACCGACTACACCTAGAAATAATGAAAAAAGTAGAAAACTTGAATATGAATTGTAGTAAGGGAGTATGAAAGTCGATACTACAGTCAGTCCGAATAATATCCCTTTAGGGTTAACGAATTGAAGAGAAATCCCCACTGTAAATAAGTTTTTATTATCTTTTTCACTGGGATTCGTACTGCCTTTACTAGTGAGTATTTTAAAAGCTAAATATAACATGTATGTTACACCTAAAACTTTTAAAGGGAATTCGATTATGGGTAAGATATTAAGTAGTACTACATTAAAGAAACTACATAAAGAAGTGAGGATGAAAAAGCCGAAAGCTACTCCAAAGCAAAATTGCATGCTCCTCTTTAACCCGTGTTGATTGGCGTATGTCATAGCTAAAAAATTGTTAGGACCGGGTGTGAAGCTACTTATAAAAACAAATAATAAAAAAGAAAATATGGGCATTTCAAAACCACCTTATTATTTTTTGTATGTTATAATGATCGAAAAGAACAATATAACGTGTGCTTTTTATTATACATAACGGTCGTTATATTGTATATAGTGTAGGGGTGTTTTTTTATGGAAGAAATTCAACTTATTTTAGTGAAAAATTTAAAAACAATACGGGAAAAAGAAAAATTAAGTTTAGAAAAGGTTTCTCAATTAACAGGAGTGAGTAAAACGATGATTGGACAAATTGAAAGAGGAGAATCAAGTCCGACACTAACAACAATATGGAAAATTGCTAATGGATTGAAAGTGTCTTTTACTTCTTTAATCAATAATCCACAACCCGATATAAAAGTTGTTTTACGGGATGATGTTCAAGTATTGTCTGAAGATAATGGGAAATATAAAGTGTATCCTTCTTTTCCTTTTCAAGATGATAGACATTTTGAAATCTATACAGTTGAAATAGAAACAGAAGGGAAACTAAGTTCAGAAGGGCATAAAGAAGGAGCAGAAGAATTTATAACGGTATTTGAAGGAGAATTGACAATAAAAGTGAATAATTGTCAGTATAAATTAAATAGTGGAGATTCCATTCGTTTTAAGGCCGATAGATCACACTCTTATCATAATTTAGGGGAATCGTTGACTCGGTTAAGCATGACAATTTATTACCCAGCTACATAAGTATACATTTATATATATAATATAAAAAATAAAAACCATCTATACAAGATGGTTTTTATTTTGTGTTAAATTACAAAAAAAAGACACTCGTTTGAGTGCCAACATAGTATTGCTCTCGCGTATAGGATTGGAGTACGTTTCTCAAATACGTATTGAGAGATGGTTCGTAAAGGAGAAACTGTCTTCTTATTTAATGTAACATCGGTAAGGGTGAGTGTAAATTGATAATGTATATACGGAAAATTTAGTATAGATAGTTTCTACTATAAATATAGTGTAATTTGTTCTGTGTTACGTAATCAACGCCATGAAATAATTGGGTGGTTCTTATTATTATGATAGACTTGGTATTTAATAATGTGTATTAGAAAAAGAATGAATCATTTTTTAATCGATTCGTATAATTGTTAGAGAGGCACCTGTTGAACCACCTCCAACTAAATTAACAATGGATAATATACCGAATAATTGAAGTGAAATTGTATTACCAGCAATTAAATTAGTAATTAAATTATTATTATAATTTGAAGTTGACATAGCGGGAGAAAAAACAGATCCAGAAAGTGGAATATTAGTTCCACTTAATATAACTGAGATGGGATCACCTAATGTATTATTAGCGAACATAAAGTTTGTTGTAACAATTGACCCAGTACTTTCGGTAGGACCAGTATTCCCAGTAGGTCCTGTAAGTCTGTATGGAAGAATTATTTCAAGAGCCATTGATAGTAGTTCTTCTTTTATTTTTTCATTTTTATCTTGCAAATAAATCACCTCATTTTTAAATTAGAACCTAATAAGTGTAGTGTTTTTAGAGTGGAACTATCATTTTATTCTATTAATAGAAGTAGTTTATAGTAACGGTAAAAGGTTTAATAAATGTATGAATCATTTGGAAAGAAAAAAGATAGTTATGAAGTTATTCCTTAATGATAGAGTCATGATAATGTATGTTAGTTAAAAACATGTGAAATGAGGTATTGAATTGAAGCGGAATGATAAATTATCAATGAATAAAGGTAGGATAGGACCTGAGAATATCGGCCCTACATTTCCAGCTCTTCCACCAATTTATGTTCCGACTGGAAGTACAGGTCCAACAGGAGTAACAGGAGTAACAGGTCCAACGGGATCAACAGGAGCAACAGGAGCAACAGGAGCAACAGGAGCAACAGGAGCAACAGGAGTAACGGGAGTAACAGGTCCAACGGGATCAACGGGATCAACAGGAGCAACCGGAGTAACAGGAGTAACAGGGCTAACGGGAGTAACAGGTCCAACGGGAGCAACAGGATCAACAGGAGCAACAGGAGTAACCGGATCAACGGGATCAACGGGAGCAACAGGAGTAACGGGGTCAACGGGAGTAACAGGAGCAACAGGAGTAACGGGAGTAACCGGGCCAACGGGAGTAACGGGGTCAACGGGAGTAACCGGAGTAACGGGAGTAACGGGAGTAACAGGAGTAACCGGAGCAACAGGTCCTACTGGGGGGATTGGCCCCATAACAACAACCAATTTGTTATATTACACTTTTTCAGATGGAGAGAAACTTATATATACAAATGCAGATGGGATAGCTCAATATGGTACGACGAATATATTATCACCTAGTGAGGTTTCATATATAAATTTGTTTATTAATGGAATTCTGCAACCACAACCATTTTATGAAGTTAGTACTGGTAAACTAACTTTATTGGATAATCAACCACCATCGCAAGGGTCTTCAATTATTTTGCAATTTATTATTATTAATTAAAAAAGACAGATTCTTATTTTAAAAGGAATCTGTCTTTTTTGTTTTAAATTACATTCGTTAACATTAAGTGACGATAAATTCGATTGTGATTGGAATTCCGCCGTCTAATGCATCTCCACCAGGAATTGTAATAGCGCCAGTAGGGCCAGTAGTAACACTGGAGTTCACGCTTGGCTGAAGGATACCGTTTACATATAGGTTGTAATACGTGAAAGTTGGAAAAGCAGTTGCAGTAGTACCCGCATCGTTTAAGCAAGCTGTGGCAGCAACCGCAAAGGCTGCGCCTGTGCCAGTCCCGGCTCCTAGTGTAGATGTGAATCTTCTAGATGCCATAAATGGTTGAATGATAGGCAATTAATTCTCACTCCTTACAATATTTTATTAGAACGAAGTATAAAATAACTTGTCCACTATATTGTATGAGAGTTTTTTATAATAGAAACGGCTTCCCCTTTATAAGGTGAGCCCAATTTTAGTAAAGAAATGTTCTTTACTTATATGAAAAAATGATGTTGTTACTTGCGGAATGTATATTAATCGTAAATTCGAGTTTTGTATTCAACTTAAAATGTGTCTTTGGCTCTAAGAGATAAACGTGGAAAAATAAAATAAACTCTTAAGTTTAGGTGTTTAATCTAAGCAGTCAATTATTAAAAACATATAATTAATATGTGAGTCATGAACATAATTAAATAACGTTTTCAAGTTTGATTATCATTCATGTTTCCTATTTTAAGAGAAACATATAACTCAACTACTTTTTTCAATCGCATCTTTTATAGTACTTAGAATAGGAAAACACTCAACTATAAGAAAAGTAAGGAGGAAATAAATGAAACATAATGATTGTTTTGATCATAATAACTGCAATCCGATTGTTTTTTCAGCAGATTGTTGTAAAAATCCACAGTCAGTTCCTATTACTAGGGAACAATTAAGTCAATTAATTACTTTACTAAACTCATTAGTATCAGCTATTTCAGCATTTTTTGCAAATCCAAGTAATGCAAACAGATTAGTGTTACTCGATTTATTTAATCAATTTTTAATTTTCTTAAATTCCTTATTACCTTCCCCAGAAGTTAATTTTTTGAAACAATTAACTCAAAGTATTATAGTTTTATTACAATCTCCAGCACCTAATTTAGGACAATTGTCAACATTATTGCAACAATTTTATAGCGCCCTTGCACAATTCTTCTTCGCTTTAGATCTTATCCCTATATCCTGCAACTCAAATGTTGATTCTGCAACTTTACAACTTCTTTTTAATTTATTAATTCAATTAATCAATGCTACTCCAGGGGCGACAGGTCCAACAGGTCCAACAGGTCCAACAGGTCCAGCAGGAACCGGAGCAGGTCCAACGGGAGCAACAGGAGCAACAGGTCCAACAGGCCCAACAGGCCCAACAGGAGCGACAGGTCCAGCAGGTACTGGTGGAGCAACAGGAGCAACAGGCTTAACAGGAGCGACAGGCCCAACAGGAGCGACAGGTCCAACAGGAGCAACAGGTCCAACAGGAGCAACAGGTCCAACGGGAGCAACAGGTTTAACAGGAGCAACTGGTGGCGGAGCTATTATTCCATTTGCTTCAGGTACAACACCATCTGCGTTAGTTAACGCGTTAATAGCTAATACAGGAACTCTTCTTGGATTTGGATTTAGTCAGCCTGGTGTAGCGTTAACAGGTGGAACTAGTATCACATTAGCATTAGGTGTAGGTGATTATGCATTTGTAGCACCACGTGCAGGAACTATCACGTCATTAGCAGGTTTCTTTAGTGCAACAGCTGCATTAGCTCCAATATCACCTGTTCAAGTGCAAATACAAATATTAACTGCACCTGCAGCAAGCAATACGTTTACAGTACAAGGCGCACCTCTTTTATTAACACCAGCATTTGCCGCAATAGCGATTGGTTCTACAGCATCAGGGATCATAGCTGAAGCTATTCCAGTAGCAGCTGGGGATAAAGTATTATTATACGTTTCATTAACAGCAGCAAGTCCAATAGCTGCAGTTGCTGGATTTGTAAGTGCAGGTATTAATATCGTCTAATTTGTTACAATGTTTAATTAGAAATTAAACAGGGATTTGTATATAGTCCTTCCTAATAAAATTAGGGAGGACTATATTTTTGTAGAAAATAAATAATGAATCAATTGAACAGTAATTCATTGTTAAGTTCATATAAAAAATATAATTTACACTTTATCGCTGAAGAAATAAGTTATATAACTTGAAAAATGTCCTATCAGCAAAAAAAGATGAATTCTACTATAAAAGAATTCATCCATTAAATAAACTATTTATTTTTATTACAATTACATCCTTTTTTCTTTACATAGCCTTGCTCGGCTAAATCTCTTTGTGATTGGGAATTGGAAGATTGAGAATTCGAAGACTGAGAGGATGTTGATGAACTACTATTTTTATTATGAGAGTAGTTTTTTCGATAATTATAATTACTCATAGTACTATCACCTCCAATTAAATATATAACTATTATATGTATGTACTCTATTAATTGTTACGATAAAAAATCTCCTAGGTATTTTCCAAGGAGATAAATAATTGTTTTTTAATGAGATAAATTAATATCCCCAGTAAAGAGGGAAATAATATGAATCTTGGTAATATAAATTTTGTTGTGGATTAGGAGGCTGAGTTCCGCGGTTCTGATTACAGTTTGCTGGAGGACCAATTACTGTAGTAGATTGAATAGGGGATACCGCTTGTTTCCATTGTTGTTTATTGAGGCAATAAGTATGAGCCATCATATTGGCTGGAGTTAATCTTAAAATATCAGAACCAAAAATAACTTCTGGGGTTGGGGCATCGAAAATAGCTAATAAATGAGTATTATCCGTTGAAGCGATTTCGTAATGCCACCATGCTTGTGGAATGTTGGCAACTTGCCCTGGTTTTATCGGTAAGTTTAATATTTGATTTGTAAATGGATTAAGTAAAGAAACAACAGCAGATCCTGAAATGCAGTAAACAAGTTCAGCTGCATTTTGATGAATATGTGGTTCTACAACATTGCCTGTACTTAAATAAATATCTAGTAAAGAAGTGTTTTCTAAAGTATTTAATTGTTTTATGCCAAGTACGTTTATATAGTTTTGGGCATCTTTCTTAAAAAAATTACTTTTACTTACATCATGAGTGAAATTGGTTGAAGGAGAGGTGTAGTCGATATTGGAAGTCAATTGTATTACCTGCCTTTCTATTGGAAAGTATGGATACAAATTTAGGATATGTGCCTAGTGTTAGTTATGTGCATTTGTTTGTATCGTAATACATTCACTTATTTTATAAAGAATATAGCCTGTACTTCTTATTTCTCATAATGTTAATATGGATAAAAATTAGAGTGAACGAACGAAAGGCGGAATTCGTGATATTAGGTAAGGAGTAAAAATATTAAAGTATATTTTAATGGTTACGTTATATGAAAAGACCAATGCCTTTTAGAAAGGAATTGGTCTTGTATTTAAGATAGGTTATTGCTGAATAATTAATTGTGCTTTAGCGGTATAGGCGTAATTTAGCCACAATAATGCCAAGTTTTGTTTTAAACCAAAATGGATTTATATGACGTCAAAATGAGATACCTTTGTTTTAAGTGGAACAGGTATGCCATTTACTTTTGCTTGTTTCATGTTATGTGAAATTCTTGGAAATGCAGAGAAAGTAGAATCAATAATTGTAGCACTATCTGGTAAATAAATGGGTTGTAAATCTGAAGTATAAGCCGTTATGATATTTTCAAATAGTTCATACGATACTAGATTGTGGAAAGCGATCGGATCTGTAGTTAATAAATTGTTATTAAAATGGCTATTTTCAAGTGCTATATTATCTTCGAAATCGTTTATAGTTGGTTTGTATAATTGATGAATCATTCCAAGGATTTTATAGCAATCTAGCACACTTGTAGTGGTGATACATATTTGTGAAACACTTGATACGTTTTGAGATTCTTGTAGTTGTGAGTAGGCAGAGTAAATGGGGCTGAGTTCATAACTTATTTCAATAGAATAAATCCCGTTTAAAATTGTTTTAAATATGTAAAAAATAAAGGTGTTGAGATTAAACTATATTCGTATTCTCATTCATACTTTTGATTGATGGAAAAAAGTAATGAAAATGTTAATTTTAAATTACATCAATCATTTATAAGGAGTGAATGTTTATGTCATTTAGTGAAATGATTAGAAATGAAGTGCTCAGCTGGACGGGTGTTTCTGAAAAACCGCATCGATTTGGTGGTATTGAAATAAATTATGGTAAGAAGGAACTTGGTCATCTTCATGGTGATAAATTAGTTGATTTACCATTTCCGAAGTTAAAGCGAGATGAATTAGTGAACCAAGGATTAGTGAAAGCACATCACATATTACCTGAATCAGGATGGATAAGTTATTATATAAAGAGTGAAGAGGATATTCCATTTGCAATTGAGTTATTTCGAATGCAATATGACCGAATAAAAAATAATGAAAGTAAGTAGATAAATAAAAATGTATTTTCATGTCACATCCCTCCTTAATCGTTCGTCTTGTATGTAGAACGATAAGGAGGGATTTTATTATGAAGAAATTTGATGTAGCAATTGTTGGCGGTGGGCTTGCTGGATTAACAGCATCTATATATTTAGCGAAAGCTGGAAAGAAAGTGATTGTATTAGAAAAGTCCAGTCGATTTGGTGGTCGAGGGATGACTATAAATAAAAATGGGATCTGCATGAATCTTGGTGCACATGCCTTATATAGAGGAGGAGCAGCATTTTTAACTTTTAATGAGCTCGGTATGAATCTTCCGGGTGGAATACCAACTACAAAAGCACATGGAATATGGAAAGGGGATATATTCACTATCCCAACAGATTTTCGCTCTATTTTATCAACGCCACTACTTTCGTGGTCTGCAAAAGTACAATTCTCACGTCTTATGATTCGTTTAGGGAATTTAGATGTAGGAGAAGTTCCAAAAATGAGCCTAACTGCATGGGCGGAAAATGAAATAAAAGATCCAATGGTTCGCAATATATTTTATGCCCTATGCCGAACAACAACATATACGTTTGCTCCTACAATACAAATAGCTTCTTCAGTACTAAAGCAAACACAACTATCTATGAAAGAAGGTGTACTTTATGTAGATGGTGGTTGGGAGACGATTATAACAAAATTAAGAGATATAGCCAATAATGTCGGGGTGCAATTTTTGGCTAAAAAGCATGTTTTGGAAATAGAGCATGATGAAGATAAACAAAGAATACATTGTTTTGACGATGAGGTATTTGAAGTAGGTACAGTCATCGTGACGACTCCACCGAAAGAGGCTTGTAAAATAATAAAAGGGACAGAAGGAACAAGTTTGCATAGATGGAGTGAACAATCGGTACCGGTTACCGTTGCTGCATTAGATATTGGTTTGAGACGATTACCCAATCCTACACATCAATTTGCATTAGGATTAGATCAACCTATATTTTTCACGAATCAATCAAGAGCAGCTAAATTAAGTGAAGATGGATCCATTGCAGTGAGTCTAATTAAGTACCATAATCCTGCGCTAGAGATGAATCATATTCATGAAGATAAAGAACAGTTAGAAAGTGCGATGGAGTTGTTACATCCAAATTGGAAAAGAGAAGTTGTTGCGCAGCAATATTTACCGAAAATAACAGTGGCATATGATTTTTCTCATATTGAACGAGTTGAAACTCCAGGTCCTAATATCCCTGAAATGCCAGGTGTTTACGTTGCAGGTGATTGGACTGGGCAGGATGAATTATTAGCTGATGCTGCAGTAGCAAGCGGAAAACGTGCAGCGTTACACATTTTAAAGCAATTAGAAAGTGAAGGTGTTCATCATGGAAACGGAGCAATTATATGAAGCATATCAGCCATTATTATTTTCGTTAGCATATAGAATCCTTGGGAGTGTTATGGATGCTGAGGATATCGTTCAGGATGTATTTATCTCGCTTGATAATATAGAGGATATACAGTCTATCGAAAATATGAAAGCATATTTGTGTAAGATGGCGACAAATCGTTCAATCGATAAATTACGTTCGGCAGCGCATAAACGTAACGTGTACGTGGGGATGTGGTTACCAGAGCCACTTGTAGAAGAGAGTGATGAGCCATCAGAGTCATTTGTAATAAAAGAATCCCTTTCCACAGCATATTTATTACTTTTACAACAACTGTCTGAAGTGGAAAGGATTGTATTCATATTAAGAGAGGTTTTCAGTTATGAATACGAAGAAATAGCTTCAATTGTTGATAAGAGTAGTGTGAACTGTAGGAAGATCTTTCAACGGGCACGAAAAAGTATTTTGGATAAACCGAAGCAATCAAAATTAAGTACGAAGAAAATGGCTGCTTATGTTGAAAAGTTTGTATCATCATTACAGTGTGGGGATGCGGAAGGCATGTTAGAAGTATTAAAAACAGATGCGATATTCAAAGCAGATGGTGGCGGTAAAGTGACAACTGCAATTCATCCGATTTATTCTGCAGATAGAATTATACGTTTGTTTTTTGGAATTGCGAAAAAATTCCCGGCAGAGTACAATGTTAATTTTAAAATGGTAAATGGTGCACCAGGAGTTATTGTTACTATAAATAATAAAGTGACTTATGTACTTTCATTTGCATTTGAGAATGAGAAAATTTCAAACATTTATATGATGGTTAATCCTGAAAAACTTATGCATTTAAACGTGAAAATATAAAATAAAGACGCATTTCAACTGAAATGCGTCTTTATTTTATTACTTTTCTAACATTTCAAGAGGTACATCTTTTTCCCCGGCTACCTCAAATTTAATTTCCCCGTCTTCTTCATAAATACGTGTAATAATCGGTATTGTAATCATTAATTTTTTATGCTGTTTTCGCTTTCTTGCAGCATCTAAGCTAATCACGTTCATTGTAAGCATCCTTTCTTCGAGAAATATATAAACAAAAGAAAATGCGTCCGAAAAGGGCGCTTAATTGAATTTGAAATACCGATTCATTTAAATGGGGTTTATATTATTTAATAACTGCAATTTTAATGTAAAATGATAGGAATGGAATAATTGCACGTAGAAATTAACTTTACCAAAAAACGAAACAATATGCTATAAAAAAATTAAAATCTTTGTCATATAACGAGAAAAAGGGTTTCGTTTCGCATATAATGAAAAGTAGACGGGCAGCAAGAGCTTTTTCATCATATTGCTTGGAAAGGCGATGAAAAGAATGGATACGTTAAATTCATTATTATTTCAACTTGAACAATATGGAGAAGAGCATGATCGGAATAAAAAAACACGGGAAGAAAAATTACGGAATGTTTCTCGTGAAATGGGGCAATTTTTATCAATTTTAGTAAAAGGGTGTAATGCAAAAAAAATTTTAGAAATTGGAACTTCTAATGGTTATTCTACATTGTGGTTAGCGAATGCGGTAGAAAAAACAAATGGAAATGTAACAACGGTAGAGCTTTCTTCAGAACGAGTGGGAGAGGCGCTTGTAAATTTTGAAAAGGCAAACCTATTACAAAGAATCGATGTTCATAATCAAGAAGCAGGGGCATTTTTAGATTCGCAACTCGATTATTCATTTGATTTTATTTTCCTAGATTCAGAGCGTACACAATACATGTGGTGGCTTGAGCATATAAAACGTATTTTACAACCAAAAGGATTTCTTGTTATTGATAATGCAACTTCCCATGCGAGTGAATTAGCTGATTTCATAAAAATGATTGAAGAGGATGATGTGTTTGAAACGGTGTTATTAGCGTTTCAAAAGGGAGCATTTGTAGCGCGCAAAAATAAATAGAAGTGAACGTAATATAATTATCACATTGAAAGCGGGCAAATGTCAAAAGATAGACTACAGCATGACAGAAAGAATGTAAATTATATAGATAACATACGAAGAATCCGCCTTCAGCATGTTCTTCTCTAGGTCTTAAGTCTGAGGAAAATAATGTGGATAACAGGTATACTTATACTAAGAAACAGGGAATGACTGCATAAGCAGATATTTCTTGAAAAATCGATTTCAAACAGACTGATTGTACATGAAATACGATAAATGAAATGAAAAATAGTGCATATAAATTCGCACATATAAATAAAGGAGCGATTTTGTTGACTGAACTCGAGAAAAAAGAACCCGTATCAATTGTGAAAGATAATAATGTAGGAGTAGTAGTTGATACAGTTATAAAAGATGAAGAACTTGATGAATTGAATAAAGAAGCTGATCTTTATGTACAAAAGTTAAATAGCGAGCAAAATACAGATTTATCAAAAGTATTGTCTCAGCTAGGAGATTTAGGGGATAAAGAGCAACAAGCAGCAGGACAAACGTTATCGGCGTTAAAACGTCCTGTAACAGCGATGATGAATGGGAAAAATGAAGAAATTCCAAATACATTGTTAGAGTTACGAAAAGTGGTATCAGAGCTTGATCCGAATTCATTAAAAGCAAGTGGTATGAAGAAAATAATGTTTAAAGTATTCAAAAAAAATCCACTTGAAACATATGTGCATAAATACCAATCTATAGATAAGCAAATCGAGGAGATTATTAGATCCCTTCTAATTGGCCGTGACAATTTGCAAGAAGATACGGTTGGCCTTGAAATGTTAAAAGAGCAATCGCATGATAAAATTCATGCTCTTGATAAACAAGTATACTTAGGGAAAAAACTTGCTGGGATGCTTGAAGCTGAGAAGCAAAACCCAGAGCGTCAAAGAGATATTCCATTAATAAACGATGCATTAGAAAAGATACTTGTACGTACACGTAATATGCAGCAAGCGAAAAGTGTACTATTACAATCGATTGCATCTGTAGATATCATTAAGAAAAATAATGAAAAGTTAACAGAGGCAATTCGTAATGCAATTACGATGACGCAAAACGTTGTAACAGTTTCAGCTGCTATTCAGCTAGCATTAACGAATCAACGTAAAACAATTGATGCTGTTAATGCGACAAATGAAGCAATTGAATCAATGGTATTAAGTAACTCTCAAGCATTGAAACAAAATACAGAAGAAACAACAAAGTTGCTTGAAAATCCTGCTATTAGCATGGATAAATTACGTGAATCATTCCAAAATGTATTCGCTGCGATTGAAGCTTCTGAGAAATCGTCAGAACGTATTATTGAGTCTAGTAAGAAATTTGTCATTGAATTAGACACATTTAATGATGAGATGAAGCAGAAACTCATTCAACGTCCAAGAAAATAACAGATTATTAGAGGAGGTGAAAAAATGAGTTTCATTCAAACAGTATTAGTACTATTAGGTACATTACTTTTAATCGCATTTACTGTCGTTGTTTTAGTAGTATATTTCGGACGTAAACTGTATTTTTCATGGACGAAACCATACAAGAGGGCGCAAGATTCTATAGAAAAATTATCGAATAAATCGACACCGTTTTTACAAGAGTTTACGCAACATCCACTCTTTTATCGATGGATTCGTACAGAAGGAAAGAAAGAACAACATACATTGAATACTCTTTTCTGTACATCAAGTCAACGTACGAGAGAGCAAGTATTTTCAATGTTACCGAAAGAAAAACAGAAAAAAGTGCATGTAATGGCAAAAACAACGAAAAAGCTTACAAATGAAGATATCGATGTGGCCGTGATGAAAGTGAAAGATTTCTTAAGACAAGAAACGCAGCAAACTGTAAAACCGTCAGACCTATCGTTTTATAAATTGTATTTTTATGATCGATATCCAGATGCATTGAATACAATTCAAACGTATAAACGCTCGATAAATCCTTCATTACAAAGAACAGTTGATGCTATTACAATTTCAGTATTAAATGCATTGCCGTATTATCAAGAGCAGCGTATGTTTGAACAACAACATAAACTTGAAACGTTCTTAATGAAAGATTTAACTGCGATGTTATCTTTAGTGGTGCAATTACCTCCGTCACAACGACCAGAAAAAGAAGAAGAGTTAAAAGTCTACTTGCAAAATTTCAAAAAAGAAATGGAAGTAGTAGAGCGTGATATTCGGGACTCCATTGATCATGATTTGAATGTGAAGATGAGAGCAGCGACTGAGAAGTTTAAGAATAAATAGAAAAAGCGCCTTAAAAGCTAAGTGTTTCTCAGCTTTAAGGCGTTTTTTTTGAGATTTTATTTTGCCTTAACGGTAGTATAACTAGAAGCAACACTTTCGTTATGCAATCGATCAACTGCAGTTACCACATACGTATACGTTTCTCCAGAAATAGCCGTTTTATCTACGTAAATTTCTCCAAGTTTTGTTTTTCTTACAGTGGTAAGTAAATGTTTTGGGTTGTGTATATCCACTTCATTTTTTTCATTCACACGGTAAATGGCGTAATAAGCAGAGTCATTATCTCTATTGTCAATTATTCCTACAGCAATACCTTCATCTCTTGGAATGGCACCTTTTAAAATAGGTTGTTTTGGTGGATCATGATCAAGCCAAGGCATGGGCGGGATTAATGCAGGATGTATATATATGTCTTTGGAGAGTCTATCTTTTATTCCGAGTGGATTGTTATTTATATCTTTTAAACTGAAATGCATACTACCTTTTATTTGTGGATATTGATGGTTTAATGCGATTTGCTTCGGATATTCTTCTGGATTAGACCAAGCAGGGACAGAGTTGTTATTAATTTTATAAGCCGCTTGACCGATGTAAAGGTGAATCGGTTTGTTATTTGTTTCTTTTACCCACCAATCTATTAATATGTCATATGCAGCAGGTGTGAAACCGATATTCCAATATATTTGCGGTGTAATGTAATCAATGTACCCTTTTTGTATCCACTCACGTGTGTCAGCATAAAGATCATCGTAGTTTCTTTGACCTGCGGTTGTATTAGAGCCAGTTGGATCGTCAGCTATATTTCGCCATACGCCGAACGGACTAATGCCAAACTTTACGTATGATTTTTCTTGTTTTATAGCAGTATTTAAACCTTTTACGAGTTCATTTACATTATTGCGACGCCAATCTTCGATAGTTGAAAAATTCCCGTTATTATATAATTCAAATGTTTTTTGATCAGGAAATTCTTCGCCAACTACTTTATAAGGATAAAAATAATCGTCCATATGAATTGCATCAACATCATAATTTTTTACGATTTCTAAAGCGCCTTCTGTTATAAAGTTTTTCACTTCTGGAATACCAGGGTTGTAATATAGCTTCCCGCCGTAAGGTACAACCCAATCGGGATGTTGTCTTGCAGGGTGATTTTCTGATAGTCGATTTATATCAGTGTGATTCATCGTTATTCGGTATGGATTAATCCATGCGTGGAATTCTATATTTCTTTTATGTGCTTCTTCAATCATAAATGCGAGCGGGTCGTATCCAGGGTCTTTTCCTTGTGTACCTGTAATGTATTCAGACCAAGGACCGTAATTTGAAGGATAAAAAGCATCAGCGGTTGGTTTTATTTGTACAACGACTGCGTTCATACCAGTGTTTTTTACATCGTCTAATAATTTTATAAATTCTTGTTTCTGCTTTTCGATAGGTAAGCCAGTTTTTGAGGGCCAATCAATATTAAGAACAGATGCTATCCATACAGCGCGTAATTCATGCTTTTTGTAAGTAGTATTTACTTCAGCATAGGTAGAGTGAGGGGAAATGAAAGAGAAAGGAGTAAACAAGATGATGATACAACACATCATTAATAAACGTTTCATAATCATTTATACGCCTCCCTATTATACGATTATTTAAAATAATATATGATGTGAGGTTGGCCTTGCAATTGAGAAAAATAAATATTGAAACATTAATTTAATAGGAAAAATATTTTTAGTGAAATTTACTTTCAGTATAACTAAATCGTTTCATGTCTTCATATGCTTGTTAGTAAAGTGAAACTTTCTTTCATTTGAAGGAAATAATTTATAAGTATAGGAGGCTTCAATAATGAAAGTTTTATTCGTTTGTTCTGGAGGAATGTCCAGCGCAATTGTTGTAAACGCTTTAAAAAAAGAAGCGGAGAAAAAAGGTGTGAGCATGGAAGTGCATGCAATTGGAACGAATGAGGTAGAGGAAGAAGTAAAGAATGGTTGGGATGTTGTAATGGTTGCACCTCAAATAAGACACCGATTTGACTCTGTAAAAAAATTTGCAGAAGAGGAATCCATTCCGTGCGGTATTATTCCACCGCAAGCATACACACCGCTTGGTGGACCGACTTTGTTGAAAACTGTAAATGAATTAATTAGTTAGGGGGAAGCGTTATGAATAAGTTTGTCACGTTTCTTGATAAAAACTTATCTGGACCGATGGCAAGGCTTTCTGAACAGAGGCATTTACAAGCAATCCGTGATGGAGTTATTTCGGCGTTACCATTTATTATCGTAGGGAGTTTCTTTTTAATAGTAGCATTTCCACCATTACCGAAAGATAGTTTCATATCAGTATGGGCATTGAAAAATCAAACAAGTATATTAATACCATATCGGTTAACGATGTTTATTATGTCTTTATATATAGCATTTGGAATAGGATATAATTTAGCAAAAAGTTATAAGCTAGATGCTTTATCAGGAGCACAGCTTGCGGTATGTTCACTGCTATTAACGTTAACCCCTGAATTAATTGATAAAAAAGGATTTATGCTTCCGATGACAAATCTCGGAGGTCATGGATTATTTGTGACGATGATTGTTTCTATTTTATCCGTAGAGATTTTAAGGTTTTGTAAGACGAAAAATGTAATGATTAAAATGCCAGAACAAGTACCGCCATCTGTATCACGTTCATTTGAAGCACTTATACCTGCTGCATTCGTTATTATTATAATGAGTCTAGTAACTGTCGTTTTTAGCATTGATTTACACCATGTTGTTGATAAATTAGCAGCACCATTAGTAAAAGCTGGTGATAGTTACTTCGGTGTAATCATTCCAGTGTTTTTAATTACATTTTTTTGGTCATTCGGAATCCATGGTGTGTCGGTTGTTGGAACTGTTGCTCGGCCATTATGGGAAGTTTACTTAGGGAAAAATGGTGAAGCAGTTGCTAGTGGAGCAGATCAGTTGCCATTCATATCACCAGAACCGTTATATCAATGGTTTATATGGATTGGCGGTTCTGGTGCGACGTTAGGGCTTGTATTAGTTATGATTGTATTTGGTCGATCAAAATATTCGAAAGCATTATCAAGAACTTGTATTGTTCCTGGTATTTTTAATATTAATGAACCTGTTATTTTCGGATTACCGATTGTACTAAATCCAATTTTAATTATCCCGTTTATCATTACACCACTCGTAACAGCAACTGTTGCATACTCAGCAACTGCGATGGGATTTGTAACGCCAACACATATTATGCCGCCGTGGACATTACCAGCTCCAATTGGCGCGTATTTAGCCACAGGTGGGGATTGGCGCGCAGTGGTATTAGTTTTTATAAATATAGCGATATCATTTCTTATTTACCTACCATTCTTTAAAATGTATGACAAAAATATGCTTGAAATTGAAAAGAATGGTGACGGGGAATCTGTTAGTTCTTAAGCTTTATACGGTTATTTTAAGTGATAGACTTTTTGTCTATCACTTCTTTCATATTAAACTGAGAGAAGGTGTAAAGGAATGAATATAAAATTTAGTTATAAAGGTGTATTTATATTATTGTTTGGAGTAATATGTGCAAATTTACTTTTAGTACCTGTATTAAGAATGCTAAATCTATCACAAATGCATAGTATATGGCTCGTTACAAGTATTGCGGCAAGTGTTTTGCTTACGATCGTTGTTTCTTTCATTGATGGCACCTTTGTATCGAAAGTCCAGTTGTTTATTAGATTTATATTGTTTTCTGTAGGTTGTACGTTGTTTACTTACATAATTGTTTTTTAGTGAATAGGGGGCATGCATAGTATGTATATTGCAGGGATAATGTCCGGTACATCGTTAGACGGAATAGATGTAGCGCTCGTTCATATAAAAGGAAACGGTGTAGATTCTAAAGTTGAACTCATTCATTTTACTACTGTTCCATTTTGTAAGGATATAAAAAATGAGATACAGCAGGCTTTATCAATTGATACATCTAATGTTCAATTGATATGCAGTTTGAACTTTAAGCTTGGTTTATGTTTTGCTAATGCTGTAAAGGAAGTTTGTAAAAAGGCTAATTTGTCATTGGAACGATTAGATTTAATAGGTTCTCACGGACAAACGATTTATCATCAGCCAAAGCAAGAAGGCAATTTTATTTCTTCGACATTACAAATTGGAGAACCAGCCGTTATAGCATATGAAACGGAAACAACAGTAATCTCTAATTTTCGAACGATGGATATGGCAGCAGGAGGACAAGGCGCACCACTTGTACCATATTCAGAGATTATTTTATACCAGCATCAAACTAAAAATAGGATACTGCAAAATATTGGTGGAATTGGTAATGTTACAGTCATTCCAAGTAAACGAAGTAATAAAAGTGTTATTGCTTTTGATACTGGTCCAGGAAATATGGTAATTGATGAAGTGTGTCAAAGATTATTCCATTTACCATATGATCAAAATGGTGAAATTGCAAAACAGGGAGTAGTTGTAGATGAAATATTAACATACTGTATGAACCATCCATTCTTAAAAATGAAACCACCCAAATCAACAGGTAGAGAACAATTTGGAAAAGAGTTTGTGAGTGAATTATTAAAGCGATTTGAAAAATATAGTAAAGAAAGTATATTGACGACTGTCACGATGTTTACAGCAAGTTCAATTGTCCAGCATTATAAGGAGTTTATTTTTCCATTGTATGAAATTGATGAGGTAGTTCTAGGTGGAGGCGGAAGCTATAATGACACACTTGTCGAAATGATACAGAATAAATTAAGAGAAAAAAGATGCAGAATATGTATTCAAGAAGATATTGGGTATTCTTCAGCGGCGAAAGAAGCAATCGCATTTGCAGTTTTAGCAAACGAAACGTACCATCGTAATCCGAGTAATGTGCCGAGTGCTACAGGTGCTAAGGAACCGGTTGTTTTAGGGAATGTAACTTTCCCTACGAATAGAAGATGAAAGTGGGACAAGTAAATGAAGTATATGATTGGAGTAGATGGTGGGGGGACGAAGACAGAAGCAATTGCATTTGATCAAGACGGAAATGAGCTTGCGAGAGGTACGAGTGGATTTGGAAATATAGTAATAAATTATGAGAATGCACTCACACATATTATAGATGCGATTAATCAATGTTGGGAACGTTTAATAAATGAGCATTGCGTTTGTATTTGTTTAGGATTAGCAGGTATAAGTGGAGCAAATACAAATGAATTAACAATACGTTTAAAAAAGAAGTACGGAACACAAATTGCAGTTTTTAATGACGCAATGATTGCACATGCAGCTGCTTTAAAAGGGAAGGAAGGAATTTTAACAATTGGCGGTACAGGTGCGATTTGCCTAGGAAAGAAAGGGACAGTATACGAGTATAGCGGTGGATGGGGACATATTTTAGGGGATGAAGGAAGCGGATATTGGATTGCATTACAAGCTTTAAAGAAAATGGCATTACAATTCGATCAAGGAGTTAGCCTTTGTCCATTAAGCTTGAATATTCAAAGGCAGTTTCAACTTTTGACACCGTCTCATATAAAAAGCCTAGTATATACTTCTTCAAAAGATAAAGTTGCAGCAATCGCACCATTAGTTATTCAGGAAGCGAGAAATGGGAATGAGGGTGCACATGAAATTATGATGCAAGCTGGTAAGGAATTAGCGAGAATTACAGTAGATGTTTATAATAAGATGCGATGTAAGTTTTTAACTCCAATTGCAGTAAGTGGTAGCATATTACGTTTAGTTCCTGAAATATATGATGTATTTAAGAAGTGCTGTGAGGAAAGGATTGAAGAACTTACATTTGTATCACAATCAGAAATGGCAGTGAAAGGAACATATTATTTAATGAAGGATTTATATTTTAAAGTGTAAATAGGTAAATGAGAATTTTTGTATGATTTGAAAAAATATGGTGTTAAAATGTACAAAGGGATGTAGATTGAAAAATGTACAATATACGTAGTAATTGAATAGTGTATATGTATTCCCATGTAGAAAGTGAATGATTACATGATTAATAGTATGCAGTTTTTGTATTTGATAGCTTCTTATTTATTTGGTAACATCTTGACCGCTTATATAGTAACAAAGTTGAGACATAATGTTGATATTAGGGATGAAGGAAGCGGAAATCCTGGCGCAAGAAATATGGGGCGTGTATATGGAAAATGGTATTTCGTCGCTACATTTTTAGGTGATGCGATTAAAGGTGCAATTGTAGTTTGTATAGCAAAATATCTTTTTGAAGATGCTACATTCGTAATGTTAACATTATTGACCGTTATTATTGGACATATTTACCCAATGTTGTTTAAAGGTAAGGGCGGAAAGGGCATTTCGACATTTATCGGAGGACTCATCGCATTTGATTATTTGATAGCGCTTACCCTCATAGGTATTTTTATTGTTTTTTATTTAATATTTAAAGGATTTACAAAGCCAGGGTTAATTACAATCGCTTGTTTACCAATTTGTATGGTTTTTTATTCTTACTCTATTGGTACGACTATATTAAGTGTACTTATTATTGTTCTTATTTTATATGTAAATCGAGAATAAAGTGAACCTTTTATCCCGCTATTTGCCGGGCAGTAAGACCCCCACCTCAAAATTCAGCGGAAGCAAAGAAGTTAGGTGGGGGTCGGGCTGCCCGTAAAAGCCCGATTGGTGAAGGCTAATAATCAGTGGGGGATGAACAAAACCCCCACTGATTAAAGTTTCACTTTATAAGTGGGGGTATCTCCACTTATAATTTTTATGAATTAAACAACGAGCAATAAGTAGAAAGAAAGGGGATAGGACATGGGGATAATTTATAAAATTGCTGATCAAGCTTGGGAATTTGAAAGTATACATAAATTGAACTATAAAACATTTGTAGAAGAAATTCCGCAACATGAAGAAACGGAGGAACGTTTTCGTATAGATCGATTTCATGAAGAAAATACATATTTAATTTGTTTAGACGGTGAGAAGTTAGTAGGTATGGTCGCGGTAAGAGGAAAACGCCCATTCTCATTACATAATAAAATCTCAAATTTAGATGTATATTTAAACAAACATGGTGAAAACGTATATGAAATTCGTTTGCTTTCAGTAGAACGTGAATATAGAAATGGTAGAGCGTTGTTAGGATTAATTCGCTTTTTACATCGTTATTTGCTTCTAAATGGATATGAATTGGCACTCATTTCAGCTACAACACGTGAGCTGCCTTTATATGAGCAAATGGGGTTCAAATCTTTCCATACGTTAGTTGGAACAGAAGAAGCAGCTTTTCAGCCAATGTATGTTACACCTACTATGTTCGAAGAATCGAGTGTTGGAGGTATTATGACGAAAGAATTTACGTTTTTACCTGGTCCAGTAGACATGGAAGAGAATGTTCAAAAGGCGTTTTCTACTAAGCCTATTTCGCATCGTTCTAAGTCATTTCAAGTGACAATGGACAATGTAAAGAAACGATTACTTCAAATGACAAAAGCAAAACATGTACAAATTATGTTAGGAACAGGGACGTTAGCGAATGATGCGATTGCTTTACAGATACGTTCTTTAAAAGGTAAAGGGTTAGTTTTAGCGAATGGAGAGTTTGGTAATAGATTAATTGAGCAGGCAAAACGAGCACATTTAAATTTTGATACGTATAAAAAACAAATGGGAGAGCCGTTTAAACAAATCGAATTAGAAAAAATAATTGTAAGTGGAAATTATGAATGGCTTTGGTTTGTTCATCATGAAACATCAACTGGAATGTTAAATAATTTGGACGAGCTAAATGTTTTTTGTAAAAAATATCATATGAAACTATGTGTAGATTGTATTAGTTCAATTGGAGCAATACCGATAGATTTGAAGGATGTATATTTTGCAAGTGGCGTTAGCGGGAAAGCGATTAAATCATTTACAGGATTATCTTTCGTTTTTCATAATCACAATATAGAGAAAAACGAAGCAATACCTGCGTATATGGACATTGGTATGTATGAAATGAATGACAGTATTCCATATTCTCATTCATGGAATTTAATTTACGCACTGCAAGAAGCATTGAAGAAATTTGGGGATGAAACGGCGTTTGTAAAAATAAAAGAGACATATGCTTATATGGAAGAAGCTATTACTAATATGGGGTTAAAGCTTGTTTCACCTAAAGAGCACACCGCGCAAATTATACTCACCATTCAGTTAAATGAAGGGAATACTTCTAAAGCAGTAGGCGATGCATTAGCATTGCAAGGATACATTGTTCATTATGAGTCATCTTATTTGCAAAAAAATAATTGGATCCAAATTGCATGTTTAAATCATTATAAAGAACGTGATAGGAAGAGGATGTTGAATTGTTTGCAGGTGTGTGTTACAGAAAGTCCTTTTAGCGTAAATAATTATTTATAAATTTTATAAAGTTATAATTTACACTTGCTAAGCGAATAGAAGTACATGTATTGACAACAGTTTAAAAGAGAGCGAAAGCCCTCTTTTAAACTTACTTAAATGGACTACTCACAGATTGGAATACCGAGAACTCTCAAAGCTAGTGCTACTTGAAGAGTAATTTCCAATCTAGCAATTTCGATGCCAGCAACTGTGAGTACTAAAAAAGGTTGGCCGTTAACGAACACAATACAACTTTCCATATATACGCCTCCTTTCTAGTAATCTACTACAGTATATGAATAAAACTATAATACGTTATAGTCGAATTTATGAATTTTATGAAAAATAATAGATTTAACCTATGTTCACGAAATAAATGGGCTCATAGTGTCAATCATATAATAAAAAGCATCTAAAATAAGATGCTTTTTATTATATGTACGTTTTCAGCGTGACAATAAATAAAGCGAATCAATGATCAATAGAGAGGGAAATATATTGATAAATATTTGTATGAGGTAAACTAAGAAGGTTTTAGAAAAACAAAAAGGAATTTTTATACTTGTAACATAAAAATTCTAGGGGGATGTTAATATGGAAAAAACTATGATGGTAGAAACAACAAACATGATGATGTCTATGGAAAAAATGATGTGTGAAATGAAGTGTATGAAAATGATGATGAATAACATGATGCAAATGGATGTAGAAATGGATAAGGCAATGATGGTAAAAATGAACGAATGTGATGAAATGATGAAGACAACTATGTCTATGATGAAAGCGATGAAAGAGAAATGTTGTTGAAGTAACAAAGTATAGCGTAAAATGATGCGGATTTTGCAAATTTGAATTAGAAAAGAGCCTGTATTAGTTGGTACATTAAAATAGGCTCTTTTTAAAGATTGTTCAAAAATAAATTGATTTGTTAAAAAAGAACTAAAAGATTATTTTAGTTCTTTTTTCTGTTTTAACACTGTTCAAATCATTGGATTAAAAGCTATAGATGATGGATAAGTAGTGAACAAAGACAAGCGAGAGCCTATCTTTCTTCGTTAAATGTGTGCCGAAGTAAACAATGACTCCATTTTAATTTTACTCTTTTCACGAATTTCAGCGTCTGCATGCCTCATAACGTATTTATGCGCTACAGCAATTGCTAAAACATCATCTAATAAGCCAATCCCGATAATAGCAGCTATATCTGGAATGAAATCGATTGTTAATACGTAATAGGATAAAGCAGCTAATATTATGAGTTTTGCTTTAGTAGGTAACGTTTTCTTTTTCATTGTGTAAAATAAAATAATACTTTCATATACGCTGGATTTTCCAAGGTTTGCGGAGCTTTTTTTGAATTTTTTCCAAAGCGTCTGTTTCTCCATATAAACACTCCTTTTACAAAAACATATATTTTTTAAAAGGATGGACAAAGAAGTGAGGGAATAATCAATTTTATTTTTGTTTCTTAATTTATAATTCCATAAGAATAGGAAATTACCTGTTCAAAATAATATAATGTTTATGATGCAACGACCTACAGTGTTTCATTACATAGTATGGATAATAAAATTTATGTAGTCAAAAATGGTGAGGTTGCTGATATTGTAAGAAAGGCTATTTTCCATGGGCATGGATTTGATCCGGTTCATTGTTTAGGAGAAGAGAACGGCAATACTTATAGGTTAGCTTTAGAATTGGGTGACATTATGTACTATAATCTCTATCACGGCTCATGAGGTGGAATATACGTTAGATGACATCGCTCAAATGAATATATCTAAATTAGCAATAAGATACCCAGACGGATTTAATCGAGAAGCTTGTCGGAAATCTGTTGATGGGAAGTGAGACCAAGTTTGAATTTTGTACAGAAACTAAAGAAGCCCATACTTCAATTCGTGATATGTATAGTAAAATGTATGTGGATGATGCAGTTATTATTAAACATTTAATAAACGGTATGGGGGAAGGGAAATGAAGATAATAGAATTACCAATTGAATTTGAATGTAACGGGCGAAAACAATGGATTTATCCGAGCTTAATTATATTAAACAATGAATTAACTTTAGTAGATACAGGTTATAAAAATTTTTTACCTTTAATTGAAAATGAAATTTTAAAACATGGATATGAGATGAAAAACTTAAAAAATATAATTATTACTCATTATGATGATGATCATATAGGGTCTTTATACGATTTCAAAGTGAAATATCCTCAACTTCATGTTATTGCTAGTGAAATAGAATCCAACTACATTAATGGTGAAATAAAATCAGAGAGACTAGTTCAAGCTGAAGAAATGTTAGAACATATGCCAATTGAAGAGAAAGAATTTGGTGAATGGTTTATACAACAGTTAAAAAATATAAGACATATTTCTGTCGATGAAAAAGTATATGATGGTCAAATGATTTTGAATGATAAATGTCAAATAGTAGCGACGCCAGGACATACTTCGGGGCATATTTCATTATATTTTCCGGACTTAGACTGTGTAATTACAGGGGATGCGGCCGTTCAAGATAATAATGAATTAGTAATAGCTAATCCAAATTTTTGCTTAGATATAGAAAAAGCGGAAGAATCTTTAAAGAGAATTAAAAACCTTAAAGCAGCAAGTTATTATTGCTATCATGGAGGAAAACTCATTATATAAAATATATAAAAAAACCGATCTTTCTTATATTGAAAAGATCGGTTTTTTAATTCATAGATTCCGCAATTCTTATTAAATCAATAACATTGTATTTTCTTTTTATGTATAGTTTGTTACCAAGGGCGATTTTATATTGAAAACCGTCCTTCTGAAAGATAAGTTCGTATGCTAAATCAAAATGAGGATTATATACTGCCTTTATATTATGTTTTAAAATGTAAAATTTAGTGCCCTTATGTACATATTGATCTAATTTATGTTGAACTGGTGAAACAGTGATTTTAAAAATCCCATTACTATCTTTATTGTAGTATCGTAGTTCTAAGTAATCGTTATAGATGTACCCTTGAAATTCATGAATTTCGAACGGGAATTTTGTAGGAGTAAGTATATGCTCCTTACACTTCATTTCATATTTTTTTACAATAGTAGCTTCTTTCATTAGAGGATTAGTTCCATCATAAATTTGATTAATTTGAGATATTTTATTGTTTTTTGTTATTATTTCTAAAATGTAACCGATAGTAAATTCATCATCAGTGTCTTTGAAATAGGAAATAAGAATTGTAGTATCCTCTTTTGGAGATGGTATTATTTTAATTTCATGAATAGGTTTTTCCTTTTGGAATGTAGGTAGTTCAATCCCTTCTGTTACATATGACCGCATTAATTTTTTATCATTTTGGAGTAAAGCTTGTTTAAATTCACTTATCACATTTGTTTGAGATTTTGCCATAATAATTGAGGTCGATTGAAAATATAGTAAGAACAATATACAAAATATCTTTATGAATGTATTGGTCAATTTTATCACCTTGTAACTATGTTTCCTTAACATTGAAATATATATGTATAGGAGGGGAAAAGATGAGTTTATTGCTTGATGTAATAATGGCTATAATTACATTTTATCCTCGAAATGATATGAAATTAAAACATCATATTGCAAAGTTAAGTGAATTCGAGTGGTTTCGAAAGCTACACGAAGATACAAAGTATACAAGACTAATTTGGAGTAATAGAAAAATTAAAAAGTTCATTTTGTCTACTACTAACATGAAAGCATTAATAAATTCCGAGAAAAAACAAAAAAAATTAGTTCATCTAGTACATGATGAGTATAAAAAAAGAAGATAAGAATTTTTTTATTTTTCATATTTGGCGAAACAAATGGTACAATAAAAGCTAATGTGAAAAATAAGGAAAAGAAGTGGTCTATTTGAAAAACTTTTTAGAATTAGGAATTAGTGAAACTTTTAATCATACATTACGTGAAAATGGAATTACGGAAGCAACACCAATTCAGGAAAAAGCAATTCCTGTTATTATGTCAGGTAAAGATATTATTGGGCAGGCGAAAACAGGAACGGGTAAAACGTTAGCATTCGTGTTACCGATTTTAGAAAAAATCGATACAGAGTCTAGTGATGTTCAGGCTTTAATTGTTGCACCAACAAGGGAACTAGCCCTGCAAATTACAACTGAAATTAAAAAAATGCTTGTTCAAAGAGAAGATATTAATGTACTAGCGATTTATGGTGGGCAAGATGTAGCACAACAATTGAGAAAATTAAAAGGTAATACACATATTGTTGTAGCAACACCAGGACGATTATTAGATCATATACGACGTGAAACAATTGATCTAAGTAATCTTTCAACGATCGTACTAGATGAAGCGGATCAAATGCTTTATTTCGGTTTCTTATATGATATTGAAGATATTTTAGATGAGACACCTGGTAGCAAACAAACGATGCTATTCTCAGCAACGATGCCAAAAGATAT
Organism: Bacillus cereus group sp. N31; assembly: GCF_016483245.1. Classification (NCBI taxonomy): domain Bacteria; kingdom Bacillati; phylum Bacillota; class Bacilli; order Caryophanales; family Bacillaceae; genus Bacillus; species Bacillus cereus group sp. N31. Next base: position 95,876 of record NZ_JAEHCH010000019.1, read on the forward strand.
TAAAAAATTGGCGAAACGTTATATGGATGAGCCGCAAATGATTCAAGTACAAAGTGAAGAAGTAACGGTAGATACAATTGAACAGCGTGTCATTGAGACGACAGATCGTGCAAAGCCAGATGCACTTCGTTTTGTTATGGATCGTGATCAGCCATTTTTAGCAGTTATTTTCTGTCGTACAAAGGTTAGAGCAAGTAAGCTTTATGATAATTTAAAAGGACTAGGTTATAATTGTGCTGAACTTCATGGTGATATACCTCAAGCGAAACGTGAAAGAGTCATGAAGAGTTTCCGCGAAGCTAAAATTCAGTACTTAATCGCAACGGATGTAGCAGCTCGTGGACTTGATGTAGATGGTGTAACGCACGTATTTAACTATGATATCCCTGAAGATGTAGAAAGTTACATTCACCGCATTGGCCGAACAGGACGTGCAGGTGGATCAGGTCTTGCAATTACGTTCGTTGCAGCGAAAGATGAAAAACATTTAGAAGAAATTGAAAAAACGCTTGGTGCACCAATACAAAGAGAAATAATCGAACAACCGAAGATAAAACGTGTAGATGAAAATGGAAAACCGGTACCAAAGCCGGCTCCGAAGAAACCAGGTCAAAATCGTCAAAGAGATAGCCGCGAAGGTTCAAGACGTGATTCGAGAAATGAAAATAATCGATCATTTAATAAGCCAAGCAATAAGAAAAGTAGTACAAATCAAGGTCAGAAAAGACGTGGGCGTTAAAATATGAAGTGGTAATTGGGATGAAGAGATATATTGTTTGTTAATAGAGAAATCGATATATAATAAAAAAATCCTGATACAATTATGAATGCAGAAGGAGTCACAAAAATTTGTGGCTCTTTTTGTATTTTAAGATTAGGTTGGTATGCATTTGCTCAATGAGAGTAAAGTTGATAATTTCATTTACCGTATTTAAAGTGAATTGAAAAATAAAGAAAGAATAAAATGTGGAGTTTTATTTGTCTGAATGTTCAGGAGGTTATATAATGATTTTCTGACTATTAAAATATGGAGGAGTGCAAATGAAAAATGAAACGTTACATACACAAGAAGACATTTTAAAAATGCTTGATTCATTATTAAGACCTGCAGAACCATTTTGGAATGAATTTTATGCCAATAGAGAAAAGGATGTTCCGTTTTTTGAAAATATTCCAGATGAGAATCTAGTTTCGTATATACAAAAAGAGAGAGTTTCAAAAGGGAAAGTATTAGAACTTGGATGTGGTCCAGGTAGAAATGCCATTTATTTAGCGACTCAAGGATTTGATGTAACAGCAGTGGATTTATCTGCAGAAGGCATTAATTGGGCTAAAGAGAGGGCATTAGAAAAAGGAATAGAAATTCATTTTATTTGTAATTCAATTTTTAAGTTAGAGGTTCAAAACGAATTTGATTTTGTATACGATTCGGGTTGTTTGCATCACATTCCACCGCATAGAAGAATAAATTATGTGGATTTAATTAAAAACTCATTAAAATCGGGTGGTTATTTCGGATTAACATGTTTTGCGGCAGGTGATTTGGATGAACGAAATGGATCAGAAATAACAGATTGGGACGTATATAGAGGTTGGAGTTTACAAGGTGGTCTTGCATATTCTGAAGAAAAATTGAGAGAGATATTTAAAGAGTTTGAAGTAATTGAAATTAGGAAGATGAAACAAATGAAACAACCGAATGATATGTTTGGGGAATCATTTCTTTGGACAGCATTGTTTAAGAAGAAATGAAAATTAGATAATTGACAAATTCATCGTTTTTATAGACAATACATTTATAAGAATGTACGTTCGGTTTTGTTGGCCGATATATGTTTTGCATAAATACATAACAAGGGGCTGTCTCTATATGAGTAACACAAATCAAAAAATTACTACATTTTTAATGTTTGAAGGAAAAGCTGAAGAAGCGATGAATTTTTACACATCCCTATTTGATCAATCAGAAATTGTAAGTATTTCTCGCTACGATGAAAATGGACCTGGTAAAGAGGGAACTGTAATTCATGCAACTTTTACGCTAAATGGCCAAGAGTTTATGTGTATTGATAGTTATGTAAATCATAATTTTACATTCACTCCAGCTATGTCTCTTTATGTAACTTGTGAGACAGAAGAAGAAATTGAAACGGTCTTTCATAAACTAGCGCAGGATGGAGCAATTCTTATGCCTTTAGGTGCCTATCCATTTAGTAAAAAGTTTGGTTGGTTAAATGATAAGTATGGTGTGTCTTGGCAGTTAACGCTTGCTGGATAAAAAAGAAGCATCACTTATTTGTATAATGTGTTCAGTTAAGAGTTTGAAAAATTAAATAACTTTAAAAAGCGTTCCAACTGTCAACAGGTTTGGAACGCCTTTTTTGTTGGTATATCATTTTTGGGGAATTGTTAATTAATATCGTTTATTTTAAATGAATTGAATAGTTGTCTAATTTCATGTTTATTTAGAATGTTTTTATATTTACGGTCGATTATTTGTTAAGATAAATATATACTAAGTATTTACTATCTGGTAGGTTAATAAAAAAAGGAATGTATAAATAGTTAATAATCTTACAATTAAATTGCAACTAGGTAGTTAGGAGGAAAAATCGCAATGGATACTACACAACAAAACAGTAATGCATGGGATAAGAAGGTGGAAGAAGGTTCTAGATACACGCAGCCTGTAAGTAGCGAGGTTATTGAGAAAAGCACATCAGGTGAATGGGAGATTACAGTCACTACGGAAAAATCAGTTCCTAGAGAGTGGTTTCCAAAGTCATTAGATGGATTAAAGATACTTTGCTTAGCATCAGGTGGCGGACAACAAGCACCAGTTCTAGCTGCTGCTGGAGCAGATGTAACAGTTACTGATATATCTAAGAAGCAATTAGAACAAGATGAAAAGGTAGCAAAACGGGATGGTTTGACTTTGAAAACAGTACAAGGAGATATGTCAGACCTTGGTGATTTTGAGGATGAATATTTTGATATTGTTATAAATCCTGTTTCTAATTTGTTTATAAAAAATGTTCATCTTGTATGGAATGAAGTTTCTAGGGTTTTAAAGAATAAAGGTATTCTTATTGCTGGATTTACAAATCCGTTACTATGGATTTTTGATGATAACCAAGAACAAAAAGGTATTCTTGATGTTAAACATTCAATTCCTTCATCAACATTGGATTATTTACCAGAGGATGAAGTTCAAGATTACATCGATTCAAATCAAACAATAGAATATGCGCATACTTTAGAAGACCAAATCCAAGGCCAAATTGAAGCTGGTTTTGTTATAACAGGTTTTTACGAGGATGATTTTGGTGGAACAAGGATATTAGATAAGCATATTAAAACATTTATTGCCACTAAAGCTATAAAGTTAAAGATTGATTAAAAATTTTAGCTTGTTACACAGGGTGTTAGTCGAAGAAGGGGTTTATAAATAGTAAAAGTTCAATATATGTCAAAAAGGATGGCACTTACCATCCTTTTTGACATATATTTTGAGTGGCAAAACAAGTTTTACAACTTTTAGCTGAACCCGTTATGATTTATAGCGATGCTTTTTCTTTTTAAGAATTTTGGCTGCCGAATCTTTTTCCAAGTTTAGCTAATAATTCAGGTTGATCCCCTTGGCTCATTACAACTTCAATAAAGGTAAGTCGATTCATATTAAAACTTATTTTATTTAAGACTTCTGCTAACTCTATTTCATCTTTTACTTTAAATGTGAGACTTTTTTCTTCTGATCCGAATACATTTGGCAGTTTATTATAATCCCACATTTGTATGTCATTATATGGTTGGTCTCGTCCATGAATCGCTCGTTCAACAGTATATCCGTTGTTATTAATTAAAAATATGATTGGTTTTAAATTATGACGTAACATAGTGGATAATTCTTGAACAGTTAACTGGAAAGAACCATCACCAATAATTAAAATGTTACGCCGTGTTACATTAGCGAGTTGTGTTCCTAATAGAGCGGGAAGTGTATATCCGATAGATCCCCATAACGGTTGTCCTACAAATGAAGCGTTATTAGGTAAAGGGATAGCGGCACTACCGAAGTATGGTGTTCCTTGCTCTGCAATTAAGACGTCGTTTTCTTGTAAGAAGTGATACAATTGTTGCCAAAAACGTTGTTGTGTAACGATTTGTGCTTTTGGATTGAACTCTTTAGTAATAGATGATGATTCTGAAATAAACGACTTAACTTCCAGTGTTTCTTCATTACGATGCTCGATTGAATCACTTAAATGTTGTAGTACATCTTTCATTACAACCGGTCCGTATTTTTTATCTATAATTTTCACAGTATAGGGATGGATTTCAATAACTTGTTCTTTCGTAAAACCTTGTGTAAAGCCACCGGTAATAGTATCAGTTAATTTCACACCGATACTAATGATACAGTCAGATTCATCAACTCTTTTTCGCAAGTATGGAGGACTAACATCGCCAGTGTAAATTCCTATAAATTGAGGATGTTTTTCTCGGAATATGCCCTTTCCCATACTTAGTGATGCGATAGGGAAGCCAGTTTTTTCTACGAATTGATGTAAATCTTCTTCAGCATAAAAACGATTCACTTCAAAATCAGCTAATATAACCGGTTTTTTGGCGTTATTTATTTTTGAAATAGCATGTAGAAGCATTTTTTCTAATGCGCCTTTATTAATTACTATGGGATGATTTAAGATTGATTCCGTAGGTTTATTAATTGGTTTATTATATACATCGATCGGTAAATTAATATGAACTGGACGTTTTTCATTCCAACATGTACGTAATACACGGTCAATTTCATCAGCGGCATGCTCAGGGGTTAAATTTGTTTGTGCTACCGTAATTTCTCGATACATATTGGAAAAGTGATCGAACTTTCCATCACCTAATGTATGATGAACGAGTTCTCCATTCTCCATTACATTTGTTGTTGGTGTACCGGTGATTTTTATAACTGGTACGTTTTCGGCATACGAGCCGGCAATGCCGTTTATGGCGCTCAATTCCCCGACACCAAAAGTGGTAATAAGAGCAGCGACGCCTTTTATGCGAGCATATCCATCTGCTGCATATGCCGCATTTAATTCATTACAGTTACCAATCCATTCTAAATTTTCATGTGCAATCACATCATCTAAAAAGGCAAGATTATAATCACCAGGAACACCAAATATATGCTCAATTCCTAATTCATGTAATCGATCTAATAAATATGTACTTACAGTGTATTGCGTTTTCAAGAGAATCATCTCCTAATTATTTTAGTTCGTGTAATGAATGCTTCAATGGATTACAGAAGTTCAAGTGCGTTGATTAAAATATTCATTACTGGATTGTGGTATAATTTACATACAGGGGGAAAGTAGATGACACGACATAAAGAAGAACAGATGAATGAGGCATTGGCATTATTTTATTTTGCATATAAAACATTTACTGAAAAGCCAGATGAAATTATAAAAGAGTATGGTATACAACGAGTACATCACCGAATTTTATTTTTTATCGCACGTTTTCCAGGGATAAGTGTAAATGAGTTACTATCGCTATTAGAAATAAGTAAACAAGCTCTTCACGGACCACTGCGTCAACTTGTGGAAAAAGGACTAATTGAAAGTAATGAAGCTACTCATGATCGTCGAGTAAAACAATTATCCTTAACAGAAGAAGGTACAGATTTAGAGAAAAAACTAAGTGATGTTCAAAGAAAGCAAATGGGTGCTATTTTTTCAAAATTTGGTGAATCATGTGAAGAGAATTGGCATCAAGTTATGAACGAAATGGCAAATAGCCGTTCAGGTCATGATGCATGGATATCGAAAAGAGAAATTCCAGTTGATCAAAAATAATGAGAAATAGGCCTTTCTTTATAGTTTGAAAAAGAAAGAATTTTATCCATGCATTTGGCAACTATGGGTAAATCATAGAGTGAATGGATAAAAAAATGCATTACTAGATACTTTATACGTGTACGCGATGGAACAATAAAATTCACATTTCCGAGAGGGGAATTATAATGATAAAACTTGTACTTATTCGTCACGGACAAAGTTTATGGAACCTTGAAAATCGCTTTACTGGATGGACGGATGTAGATCTATCAGAGAATGGATTAAGTGAAGCAAGAGAAGCAGGAGCAATATTAAAGGAAAACGGTTATACTTTCGATGTTGCTTACACATCGGTATTAAAACGAGCAATCCGGACTGTATGGATTGTTCTGCATGAAATGGATCTTACTTGGGTGCCTATACATAAATCATGGAAACTAAATGAAAGGCATTATGGAGCGCTACAAGGATTGAATAAAGAAGAAACTGCAAAAAAATACGGTGAAGAACAAGTTCATATTTGGAGAAGAAGTGTCAATGTAAGACCACCGGCTCTTACTGAAGAAGATCCTAGATATGAAGCGAACGATCCGAGATACAAAACGCTCAAAAAAGGTGAATTTCCATTGACGGAATGTTTAGAGGATACGGAGAAGAGAGTGCTGGAGTATTGGCATTCAGAAATTGCATCATCATTAAAAAGTGGTGAGAAAGTAATTATTTCATCACATGGTAATACAATTCGATCGCTAGTGAAATACTTAGACAACCTTTCAAATGATGGTGTGGTTTCATTAAATATTCCAACTAGCATTCCGCTCGTTTATGAATTAGACGAAAATTTACGTCCGATTCGCCATTATTACTTAAGTATGGATGGAGAAGTACCTGAAGGGGAAATTCCGAAACATATTTCTTTTTAACATGAAAATTTGAAATGCATGCTTGTCTACATATACAATGTAGACTCATGATAAAAGACGTGGCCTCCTTCTAATGTATATGCGATGTAGCTAAATTTAGAAGCTTGTCCACGTCTTTTGTCATAAAGAGAACTACTTGCGCATGTAATGATATCGTGAGTAGTTTTTGAATGGAGGGTGATGTAATTGACGATCTCTAACATTCGAATTGGCTTATTTATTTTAGCAATCGTTTTTGTAGTTCTTGTTTTCTTTTATTGGAGAAATGAAGAGTTATATGAAGAGAAAAAGCAGCGAATTCGAAAAACTTGGTATGGATTATTCATAACATCAGTCACAGTTTATTTCATGATTAAAGGAATCGATTTAACCCTCTGGAAAAACTTATTAATGTTCACTGCGATGGTCATTTTTGTTGATATTTCATTTATTTTAACACCTAATATTTCCGAAATATGGGGAGCGAAATTTAGCGATATCGGTAAAACTGTTCAATCCATAAAGCGGTCATTAATCGCTTCAAAAGCAAGAGGAGAAATATATACGAACATTATCCAAAATATTAATCCAGCAGCATTTGGGACGATGGAATGGCATACGGAAGAGGAATATACAAAAAGCTTAAACGCATTTTTAGATTCATACGGGGAAAAAATTGGAGCGAAAATCGTTGTATTTGAAGCAGCGAATGAATTAAATACGGGCTTTCGTGGTATTCGTTCTCAATTTAGTATTACAATACCTATAGAGCATATAGAGCAATTGAATGAACAAAAAGCAGTGCAAGTAGAAAACGTGGGAATTATACCAGCAAAAATAATGAATGATGTTTTTATCGTGATTGATGGGAAGAAGAATAGCCTGCAGGATCGAGATTTTGAAAATGTCTATAATTTAACAATACATCATAGTTATTTTAGTAAGTAGGACAGAATTGTTTTTCTGTCCTTTTCTTCTATACATAAATTCAAAACAAAATTCGACAAAGTTGAATAAAATGGGACAATCATTCCTACACTAGCACGTAGAGGTGATTGTAGTGATAAAAGATTATGACAATGATTTTTTCAAAGAAGAAAATGAAGATACAACAGATTTCTCTTTAATCAAAGGAGATACGTTGCAGCAAGTAGAAAAGTTAGAAGAAGAATTAAAAAGAAAATGATTCGTGTACACTCTGTCTTTATTTGCTATATAATATAAATAGAAGATTGTATCTTTTTGAAAAGGGGGAGAAGAGATGGCTGAAATAAATGTACAAAAGTCTTCGTTTTTTAAAGAAAAAAAAGAAGAATCAAATACAGATTTCTCTCTTGTGAAAGGTGCATTAACGGAAAATATAAATCGGTTAGAAAAACTTATGAATAATAGCAGTTCAAAATATATACGAGTACAAAAAACAAAAGAAAATGCATAGAGCATTTTCTTTTGTTTTTTATTCCGTTATTTTCCGATTAGTTTCAAATTAGTTAACATTTAATTTTTCTTTTACTTTTCCAGGTAAATCTACTTTTTGAATTTCTACGTAGGACTTCATTTCAATAGATGATATTTCATTTTTATCTGTATCATCTTGATATACATAAAGGCGTAAAAACGCATTATCATTTCATTTATGGTCGTTTTCTTTTTTGTACTTCTAAATGTAATTTGTTTTTTTACTCCGTCTTCATCATATGCGGGTCACGTATAGTTCCGTAAGCTTCTGCCTTCTACTTTTTCGATAGCGCCTTCACCTTTTATCTGTACGTAATATACATCCTTACCAATTCTATTTAGTGATGCTCTCTCACATCCAATAGTAATGCTTGAAAATAATAAACATAGTGTCATAACAGCAAAAAGCTTTTTCATATTATTTATCTCCTTCAATTTGTTTCTTTAAAAAGTATACAACTATTGTTAAATTAGAAAAATCGATATAGATTACAACATTCTAATAATGATGTAAGAGTATAAGGTATAGAGCGCAGAAGGATTAAATTGAACTGTTCATAATAAATTTTTAATACGTTTAAAGAAAGGTAAAATAATGAATCATGGTATAATGATAAAAGACTTACATACTATTTTTTCATTTTGAGAGGAGCTTGAAAAATGTATTCTACTTTAGAAAAATTAACAAAGCACCCTGTATTTTATCATTTTGCAGAAATTTCAAAGATTCCTAGAGGATCAGGTAATGAAAAGGAAATTAGTGATTATTTAGTGGGCTTTGCAAAAGAGCGTAACTTAGAAGTGATTCAAGATGAAGCATTAAACGTCATTATTAAAAAAGACGCAACTGCTGGCTATGAGAGTGTACCAGCTATTATCATTCAAGGTCACATGGATATGGTTTGTGAAAAAAATCAAGCAACAGTACATGATTTTGAAAAAGATCCAATTGAGTTACGAATTATTGGAGACATGCTATATGCGAATCAAACAACTTTAGGTGCTGATAACGGTATTGCTGTTGCATATGCATTAGCTTTATTAGATTCAAAAGATATTCCGCATCCAGCACTTGAAGTAGTAATCACTACTGAAGAAGAAACGACAATGGGCGGAGCTTTTGCTGTTGATGCAGACCATTTTGATGGAAAGATTTTTATAAATATTGATTCTGAAGAAGATCATAAATTACTTGTAAGTAGCGCAGGTGGTGCGAAAGCAGTTGAAACAATTCCAGTAATTTGGGATGAGGCACCAGTTGATATGGATACATACCGTCTATATGTTGGTGGACTTAAGGGCGGACATTCTGGTATGGAAATTGATAAACAACGTGGGAATGCGAACAAAGTACTAGGACGAGTTTTACGTGATTTATCAATAAATATTCAATTTGATATAAGTGAGGCTCATGGCGGATTAAAAACGAATGCAATTCCACGTGAAAGTATAGCTACAATTTTATTACGTCAAGAAGATGTAGAGAAAGTTGAAGAAAAGTTAAAATCATGGACACGAGTATTACAAGAAGAAATGCGTGCTGTTGATCCAGATGTTCATGTTACACTTACAAAATTAGATGAGAAAGTAGAAAAAGTAGAAAAAGTATTTGCTAAAGAAACACAAAAACAGCTTATTTCATCATTATTCTTAATTCCAAATGGCATTCAAAGTATGAGCATGGATATTAAAGGACTTGTAGAAAGTTCAACAAATTTAGGAGTTATTGAAACGCTGCAAGATGAAATTAAATTGCGAAACGAAGTAAGAAGTTCTGTAAGTAGTTTAAAACGACATATTGCCGATGAAATTAAATATATTGCTGAATTAGTTGGAGCAACATTTGAATTAGAGTCAGAATATCCGGAGTGGCCATACAATCCAAACTCACAAATTCGTAATTTGTTTGAAAAAGTACATCAAGAAAAATACAATAAAAATGTTGAAATCTTTGCTGTACATGCAGGGATTGAATGCAGTGTATTCGTTCAAAAGATGCCTGAATTAGATGCAATTTCATTCGGGCCAGATATATTCAACGTTCACACTCCAGATGAGCATATTAGTATTTCTTCTGTTGTGAACAACTGGGGATTCTTCGTTGATGTAATGCAGGGAACGAAAGAATTAGCTAAGTAATAACGATAAAATGAAAAGTAGCCTATAAAAATTTATAGGCTACTTTTTTGTATTGGAATTTATCCCGCTATTTGCCGGGCAGTTGATTCCCCACCTCAACATTCAGCGAGAGCAAAGAAGTTAGGTGGGGAATCAACTGCCCATAAAAGCCCGATTGGTTTAACTAATAATCAGTGGGGGATGAATAAAACCCCCACTAATTAAAGTTTCACTTTATGAGAAGTCTTTTTTCGTTAGTATGTAATATTAAGCTTGAACAATTAATAAGGATGAATTGTTGATGTTTTTTAGTACTTATGAAGGGGTGGAGAAATGAAGGGAAGAAAGCAATGTATTGTTTGTATGTTTTTATTGTTCTTCACAATTAGTTTCACTGGTGTTCACAAAGTAATAGCAGAAGAAGTTGAATTTTCAGGAACAACTGCTCCATTGAATGTAAATGTTAGAGAAGAAAAAAGTTTGAATGCAAATATTTTAGATGTGATTCCCGGAAATACAAAAGTATCTTTTAAAGGATGGGAGTATGGTGAAGCGGTTAAAGATTACTGGACAGGAAATTTAGATAATCGTTGGTTTTATTATTTTAAAGATGGGAAAAAAGTATATGTAACGTCAGCTTATATTAATGGAAATCCTCCAAATACATCAACAGATCGTAAATTATCTGTTCCTAACATATTACAAGAAAGATCAAATTGGTGTTGGGCGGGCACTTCGGTTTCAGTTTTAAATTATTTTGGGAAAACTCCTTCACAAGACCAGTATGTTAGATATGTCAAAGGTGGATCATATAATAATCCTGCAACTTCACGTGAAATACAATATGGATTATCGGGATATGGTGTTAGCTCAGCTATAAGTTCTGGAGCAAAATCGTATGATTGGTTCAAAAATCAAATTAATAGTAATCAACCGATGATTGCACTCATTATGTGGCAAAATGGAGCTAACATCGGACACTTTCTAGTACTTGATGGATTCTATAAAGGTACAAATGGAACAGACTATATAACTTACATGGACCCTTGGTATGGTGATCATTATAATCATAATTTCAGTATGTTCCATAACAATAATAATTTTTGGTGGAATGAAACTGTTTATAATATCCGTGCAAACTAATAATATTAAAAGTGTGGGGGTTCATGAATGGGAAAACTACTTAAGCTTGTGATACCATGCATTTGTTTAATGACTGTTATTATTTTCGCTAGTAAAATTAGTTATGCATCAAAAAATAAAAGTGAACCAGTACAATCGATTGCATTAAAAGATTATCAATATAGTAAGAGTAGTTCTTCTGAAAATGTAAGTTTTGAAAAAATAACAACCTCTTCATTTTCGTTACCAATCTATGAAACAATTTCAGCACAGCAAATTTTAAATAGCTCTGAATTTAAGCATATACTATTACCAACAAATGAAAAGCTGTGGTTTATTATGAAGGGTGAGCAGCCAGAAGGACTAATAGTTGCGAATGATGCTGAACCGATTCGAATGGGTGGAGAAAATAGAAGTAAAGATTTATATGAGTTATATAAAGCAATAACAAATAATACAAATGAATCAAAAAATCTTAGTTATTTTGAATTTGAAGGGCAAGGAATATTGATAGTAAATCAAAATAATGACCAAGAAATATACCTTAGTAAGGGGGCTGCTGCTATATTAAAACTTCCTGCTGGTCAAAAAATAGTAAGCAGTGAAGTAATACAGAAAATGAAAGAGAGAATCGTAACTGCTTTTGAATAGTTAATTATAAACTGAATAAATATATACGTATGTAATATGAAATTTCATGTACTGTATTAGTTTTAGAAATGAATACATTCATAAAAAATACAGTAGACGGAGCAGAAAAGATAACAAGTGAAAAAAAGCGCGAGATGTTATAGGGGTCAATGGTGATTATAGTAGGAATTGTTGATTCTTATTTGTTATTTATATGAGGTTGAACATGGAACAGGCAAAAGGCAAAAGGATTGATGTTAGAGGTATAAACATAATAGTGCATATAAAAAGGTTAGAGAAGCTAATTCTCCAACCTTTTTATATGCATTCCAAAGTTTTTATAAATGGTGGAGTTACACATGCTCATCAAGTTAACATTTCATACCACCCCCGGAGTGGATTTTTTGCATTTTGCGCAGAAAGATATTGTTCGATTTAAATCGTGCTTCATACGTAATAATTTAATTAAAAAAGCTTGACCTTAACACTATGTAAAGGTTTACAGTGGAACAGAAAAGGAGGTTAAGAAATGCAAAAAATAACGAAATTGTGTATGAGTGCTGTACTAACCACATCTATTATTAGTGGTTATGCTCAAATTAAGGGAATTGAGAAAGTCCAGGCGAAGGAAATTGAAAAACCGCAGAGAGAAGATAGGAAGAAAGTAGAGGCGCAAAAAATAGTAGGAAAGTATACAATGCCAGATGAAAAAAGCAAACATGAAGGAACATGGCTACAATGGCCTCATGAACTTACATACGGGTCAAAATATCAGCAAGAAGTAGAACCGATTTGGATTCAAATGACAGAATCTTTAAGTAAAGGCGAAAAAGTTCATATTGTTGCATATGATCAAGAAGAGAAAGAAAGAATTATTGAAGTTCTAACGGATCAAGGGGTAAATATGGAGAAAATTGATTTCTTTATCGCACCTACTGACGATGTATGGGCTAGAGATACTGGTCCAATTTTTGTTTACGATAATGACAAAAATTTAAAGATATTAGATCCAGGCTTTAACGGATGGGGAAAGAAAACGCCATATAAGAAAGATGCTCGTCTTCGTGAGAATCTTAGCAATCAGTTAGGCATTGAAAGAATAAATTGGAATAAATTTGTTCTTGAAGGTGGCGCATTTGAATTGGATGGTAATGGAACTGTTTTATTAACTAGAAGTGCTGTGACGAATAAAAATAGGAACGCTAAATTGTCAGAAAAGGATATTGAAAAATATTTTAGTGAACTTGGGGTAACAAATTTTATTTGGTTAGATGGAGCACCTAACTTAGATATTACTGATTTTCATATTGATGGATTTGCCAAATTCCACGATAAATCTACTATTATAACGTTAAAAGAAAAAGATTTGGCTGAATGGGGAGCGTCTGGCAAAGATATTAACAAGTTGCTGCAGGCAAAAGATGCTACAGGTAATAAGTACAAGTATGTATATCTACCGTTAAGTAAGAATAATGTTACATTAAAAAATGGGAAGAAGCTTGATTATAAAGGTTCCTATATCAATTATTATATAGCGAATGAAGTCATCTTAGTTCCAAACTATAATGATCCTAATGATAAAATAGCAAATGAGATGATTCAAAAACTTTATCCTGATCGTAAAGTGTTGGGGATAGATGTAAGAGAGCTGTATAAAAATGGTGGTATGATTCATTGTATTACTCAACAACAACCAATTAATTTAAAATAATATATTTATAATTCTTTGGGAAGTTGTCTATTTCTTATGAGAATCTGTTTATCCATAGGATAGGTAAAGACGCGATAGCATTTTTACCTATTTTATTGTATTTTTTTATGAGTTTAGTATAACTTTCCTATAAACTGAAGAAACCTACCCTTTTTGAAAAAATCTTAATCAAAATGGATAGGTTTTTTAAATGAAAAGCTATACTTGCTGTTGCGGAAGAAACATTGTTTAAAGGTATGTTTTCACCTTTTAAAAGTTTCTAGTACAATCATTCTTACTAAAATATCTATAAGAATAAGATTTATATGTTTTTTTAACAATCCATACATGCCCATCAACTTCAGAATGCAGAATTACCATAAATAATAAAAGTTCAGCGGTTTTTCTGTTTTTATTTGTAACTTAAACGAATTATACTTGGCCAATTATTGTGCAATCTTTTCAAATAAATGACTTTCTTTATTTGAAAATAAGGGTGCATCTATAAACCCAAAATGATAAACTAAAATACCTAATTCCACTCTAGAATGAATACGCCATTTTTCTTTAATATGATTAATTATCGTTGAAATTCTTCTAGGGCTAATATATATCTTTTTGGAAATTTCTGCATCTGTTAATCCTTTTGCTACATAAATAGCCACTTCTAACTCTCTTTCGGTTAACATTCTTTTCATAAAATAAGCTCCTTCGAAATTATTCATATAAAAATCAAAAGAAACTATTATTTGAAATAAAGCTGAAAAATCATATCAAATACTCTTTATTCCCTTTAATTGTAATAATTTCTCTCATTTTAATACAAGTTTGTAAAAGAAACTATAAATCAATATAATTAGTAATTGTAACTATATTAATTTTACATCACATTAAAAGTTGGAAAATATTCTTATACTCATAAATTGTTACATTTGAGGGGGAGAAATGGAATTCTATAATCTCGGTATTATTATTAAAGAACTTAGAAAGAAAAAAAATATATCACAATCTGAACTATGTCGGGGAATATGTTCACAAAGTCAGATTAGTAAGATAGAAAAAGGTATTATTTATCCATCTAGCATATTGTTGTATCAATTATCTGAAAGACTTGGTATTGATCCGAATTATATATTTGCGCTAACTCAAAATAAAAAATTAAAATATGTAGAAAACGTAAAATATGTAATAAGAGATTGCATAAAACAAAAACAATATGAAGAGCTTTATGAAATAGTGAAAAAAGAGAAAAACGAAAATAATTTCGAGTCAAAAGAAAATAAACAATTTCTACTATGGCATGAAGCAATTGCTATATTTATGGTGAACAGATTAACAAAAACTGCTTTAAATCTTTTAAATCATGCATTAAAACTAACTGTAACCAATGCTGATTTTTTATCAGAAAGAGAAATAGATATTATGCATACAATGGCAGTAATCTATGCGGAAAATGGAGAATATGAAAAAAGTATAGGCATATTAAAGAAATGTTTAAGTAATTTTAATAAGATAGAATTTCCTAGAAATAAAGAAATTAAATTAAGAATTATTTATAACTTAACAAAATGTTTACATCTTACATATGAACATGTAGAAGCAATAAAGTACAGTGATATAGGTATTAAATTAGCCATTAATATAAATAGTTTATACTTATTAGGGGAACTAAATTTCGAAAAAGGTTCAAATTTATTAGAACTTCAGCAATCTAGTGAAGATGGTTTTAACTATATTAATAAGGCTTTATTTATTTTTGAACTAACAGAAAGAAAACAATATATTAAGATAATCAATGATAAATATTTTAAAAACCAGAAATAAACAAGAGAAAGCTTTAATATGAGCTATTCCTTATTGGAATTTCCTGTTAAAATAAGTGCTGTAATACGAACTATTCCTTATTGCTGTTTATTGCTAAAATAAGTCCTGTAGTAGTAGATAAAAATAAAGGGTGACATTTTATGAAATCAAGAGGGAGTACTCGTAAAGCAGATAGTATGGGGCGTATTGTTATTCCAATGGAAATAAGACGGAGTTTAGGAATTGTAGAAAAAGATGCGCTAGAAATGTTTGTGGAAGATGATCAGATTATTTTGCGGAAATATCAATCTTCACAAGCTTGTGCAATTACAGGTGATATTTCAGATAAGAATATTTCGTTAGCGAATGGGAAGATTATTGTAAGTCCAGAGGGAACAGAACTGTTAATAAAGAAGTTACAGCAATATCTTTTAAAATAAAAGATAAGTAAGAACTTTAAAATAAAATATACTTGTAAAGAAGGTCCTCTATCATTCAGGGGACTTTTTTTATTGCAAAGACAGGTTGTTTAATTGTTATAAATAAAATAGAGGGGAATAGCTGGTCCAATGAAATGCGAATTAGCCTAAAAGTAGTCTGACTATTTTTTATAAAAAATCCTAACTATTTACATTTTTTGGTTTCGTGTTATATTTTTACTGTTAGTATGAAGAAAATTCTGATTTCTATTTTCAGAAATTTTTAGAAAATGAATTAGATTTTTAAATTAAATATGCTAATTCAAGGGGAATTCGTTGGAGAAATGTAACTAAGAGGAAATCTCGTATCATTCACGTTTAGTATCTGTAAATTGGTGGTTCTAATAGTTCTGACGAAAAGCAAAGGAGCAAAAAAGAAGTGGGTAGTTCATTTAACAGGAGATATGGTGTAGAAAAATAAAATAACGGAGGTTTTATAATGAATAAAGGAATACTGCAGATTACGGAAATTGAAGAAATTACTATTCCTAATGTATTAAAGGATAAAATCAAGAATCTGATAGACAATGAATTAAAAACTCATAATCCTTATACTTGTGATCAAGAAATAGCTGCAAGCTTTTCAAAAGAGTGGCTCATTTGTTTGATTGACTATTCAAAGAAAACTCCGAATTCAGATGTAAAAAAACTACTTCATATGATAAAAGAAGCGAATTGTGGTGGAAACGTACCGCATATCCTTATTAAAAATATTCCGTGTGATCCTATGGAAACCCTATTACCTGGAGAAAATCGCAAAGGCTTTAATTATGGTGAAAACGAACACGATAGAATGAAAAAATATTTTTATGCTGAATGGGTCACATGGCTTTTTGCCACACTTTTTAATTATGATGCTTTGATTCATCCGTCCGAACATGCAGGGAAAAATAGATTTCATCTCATTTCCCCTTTAAACAATGATGAAGTTTTGCGAAATATCGGTGCAAGCACTGGTGGCGGAAACTTTTATCAACATAACGATGCGACAGTGTATACAGATATGAAAGATCAATTACATATTGAAGAAAGATTGAAATCGTTCAATACGAATTTAGACATTGTATCGAATAGACTTAATAAATCCGTCGAACTAATAGTTTCGGAAATTACTTGCGGCAAATTTACGAGGGTTGATGCTCTTTTATTAAAAGGGGTGTTAAATTTAAAAACCAATACTCATATTGGAACACCAAAATTACTTCAAAAGCATCTTGAAGAAAATCACTTCAGTAAAGATGATATATTGGCGATAAGTAAAATGCCTATTGCTCATATCGCAGGAATGGCGGATGGTGAAATATCGGGATTCGTAGGGGAAATAAACCAAATTATATTTTTGGATGATAATGGTGATATTATTGCAACTTGTTTGAATGGAGCAGAAAATAGATTGATTTATGTGGGGGGAAGTGAAGAAGAAAAGTTAAAATTCGACATGTTTTTGGAACTGTTACGGACAATGCCTACTTATAAAGTCCCGCTTACATCTGAAGATTTATTGATTATGCCAAATTCATACTATGGTAAGCAAACAAATGTAACCCATGGTAGAGAAAGGTTATCGGAGGAAGAATATAAAATTCCGATTGGTGATAATAAGTATGGACGTAGAATTGTTTGCAGGCAATACGTTTCCAGCCGATTACGCGACCAGAAAGAGAGTTACTTTACAGATATCATAAACTAGTTTAAAGAGAGGAGGGAGAATGGGAAGGTTTGGGCTGTAATAGCTCAAACCTTCCCATTTCCTTTATATGGATTTTACTATTGAATTACTCATATTACTATTTTTAGTAGCTATTTTAGCAGGATGGATAGATACAATTGCTGGGGGCGGTGGTATGATAACTATCCCAGTAATGTTATTAGTAGGTATGTCTCCTTCTGTAGCGATAGCAACTAATAAACTACAAGGGAGTAGCGGAACCCTCATGGCAACTGTGATTTTTATTAAGAAGAAAGAAATTAATCTCAAAGAAATGCGTTTGTCTATCTTAATGACCTTTTTTGGATCTATTTTGGGTGGATGGCTTATTTTACAGATACGAGCAGAATATTTAATCATGATATTACCTTTCTTACTTATTATTATTGGTCTTTATTTTCTATTATCTCCAAATATAGCAAACGAAGATCGACCGAGAAAAATAAGTATGTTGTTATTTGCGTTAACAGTGGCTCCATTCCTTGGATTTTATGATGGTTTCTTTGGCCCAGGAACAGGTAGCTTAATTGCTTTAGCGTTCATTCTTTTATGTGGATATAGTGCTACAAGAGCAACTGCAAATGCTAAGATTTTGAATTTTACTAGTAATTTCGCTGCTTTGTTATATTTTATTATTTTTGGCCAAATTGATTGGACAATTGGGCTGATTATGATGCTTGGTCAAATTATAGGGTCATATATTGGGGCAAAGATGGTGCTTACAAAAGGGACGTCATTAATACGACCAATAGTGGTTATTGTTTGCTTTGTCATGGCAATTAAAATTTTTTTACAAAATATGAACTAAATGTAATCAATATATTATTTGTATCAAAGTTAGAGTGTTTTAATGTTCTTGTTGCAGTATTACGCTGTTTAAGATGTGTTCAAAATTAAACAATTTGACTAGTGTAATTTATTGCGTTATGCTTTTTTTAGTATAAAAGAAAGGCTTGAAGATAATGATTCGTCGTTTGAAAAAGTTTAAAAATGTAGCTGTCGTATTAAGCTTCTAAGTAAATTATTAAATCTACCATACTTAGAAGCGAGGAATGTAATTATGAAGCATCCATTATATAATCATTGGTCTGAAACGAAGTATTTAAAAGATATAGTAACAAATCCACTTATTGAAGTAGGAGAGTACTCCTATTATTCAGGATATTATGGCGATCAAAATTTTGAAGATGGTTGCGTTAGATATTTATGGGGCGATGCTAAGTCTCGAGTACTTTTCAATCCAATTGAACAGATGGGTTGGCAACTTGATAAACTCATTATTGGAAATTATGTTTGTATTGCAAGTGGAGTTGTCATTTTAATGGGTGGGAATCATAATCATCACCCTGAATGGATTACAGTTTATCCATTCATTGAGCAAATAGAACAATCATATGAACCGAAGGGTGATACAGTCATTAAAAGCGATGCCTGGATTGGTATGAATGCTATTATAATGCCTGGCGTTACTATTGGCGAAGGTGCAATTATTGCAGCTGGATCTGTCGTATGTAAAGATGTTCCACCTTATACAATAGTAGGTGGAAATCCTGCTAAGGAAATAAAGAAACGGTTCACTGATACAGAAATTAATATGCTAATGGAAATGCGTTGGTTTGATTGGGATAGAGAATTGATTGAGAAGGCAATTCCTCTTTTATCTAGTCCAGCCATTGAACCATTGTTTGCTTTTTATAAAAATGAAGTGAAAAATAAATAAATCAGCTAGAAAAACTACATTCAATATAGGATGTAGTTTTTTTCTTATTTAGTATGAGTCTAGCAAATAGCTGCATTGAATAAGTAAAAAACTTGATAGCTAATAAACGAATGCTAAGCTACCAGTGTGTCTCGATATTTAATCGAAACACACTGTTTTTTTGTAAACATGGAACAAATGTATTACTTACACTGTCTATTAAGTGTAATCCTAAAAAATATGAAAGTACGGATCATTTTGAAAAATACGAAGGTATTAAAAAGAGGGATGTGTGTGGGAATACGAAGTGTCATTGTCCTAAAAGGGTTTGATGAGATGGTCTATATGAAAGTTATCCTAACGTCTTATATGTATATAGAATTTGATAACACTGTCTATTTTTTTGAGGATTATGTTAGAAGAACGTTTTTTGAGTACAAAGATATTGGAGGTAACAGAAGTGAAAGGTATGTTTTGCAAGAGATTTATTGCAATAGTAACAGTGATTACACTATTTTGTAGCATGGTCGTTACATCTGGAAGAGCATCAGCGGAAACAGTTCCTGCTATAGACGTTGAAGCAGGATCAGCAATTTTAATAGAAGCAAATTCCGGGAAAATTTTATATGAAAAAAATGCAGATGAATCATTGGCAATTGCTAGTATGACAAAAATGATGAGTGAATACTTAGTTCATGAAGCGGTGGATAAAGGAAAACTTAAATGGGATCAAAAAGTTAAAATCTCTGAATATGCACATAAGATTTCGCAAGATCGCTCATTATCAAACGTTCCATTAGAAAATGGTGGCTCTTATACGGTTAAAGAGTTATATGAGGCAATGGCAATTTACTCTGCAAACGGTGCAACAATTGCTTTAGTTGAAGAGATTGCTGGTAAAGAAGTCAATTTTGTAAAAATGATGAACGATAAGTCGAAAGAGTTTGGAATGAAACATTATAAATTTGTAAACGCTACAGGCTTAACAAACCAAGATTTAAAAGGATATCACCCAGAAGGGACAACTCTAGACGAGAAAAATAAAATGTCTGCAAGGGATTGTGCAATCTTAGCGCAACGTCTTATTCAAGATTTTCCTAAAATATTAGATACTGCAAAAATTCCTAAAAAAACATTCCAAGAGGGTGGTAAATATCCAATTGATATGGCGAATTTTAACTGGATGTTAAAAGGCTTAATTAAGCAATACGAAGGTGTAGATGGTTTGAAAACGGGAACTACTCCAGAAGCGGGAGATTGTTTCACTGGTACAGTAGAAAGAAACGGTATGCGCCTAATCTCTGTAGTGATAAAAGCAAAATCTCATACGGCACGTTTTGATGAAACAAAGAAATTATACGATTATGGATTTGCGAATTTTGAAGTGAAGAAAGTCTATGGGAAAGATGTAGTAGTAAAAGGGCATGAAACAGTGCGAGTAGCAAATGCAAAAGACAAAGATGTAGTTGTTCAAACGAAGCAAGCTGTGTCACTTCCAATGCCAAAAGGCAACAATGACGTTTATAAAAAAGAATTTAAAGTATCGAATACGGAACACGAAGCGCCTATTAAAAAGGATGTAACAATTAGTAAAATGATTATCTTGCCTAGAGATAGTGCAGATCCTGGGTTCTTATCAGGTAAATCATTACAAATAGACCTTGTAACAAAATCTGATGTAGAACAAGCAAATTGGTTTACACGTTTTATGCGCCAAATCGGATCATTCTTTAGCGGTATGTGGGATAGTACGGTTGATATAGTAAAAAGCTAACTTTATAGGATAAAACTACATATTAATCTGAAAAAAAGTTTCAAAGTATTATAGATTCTTATGTGGATAGCTTGGAATGGAAGATTGCATTAATTCTCAAATTGGGTTCTTCGGAACTTTTCGTATTGCTACCAAGGTAAATTAAATTTGTATCTATATAACCAAAAAACGCTATTCTTTTTGTATTGGAGTGAACCCTGAGAATGAGACGATAAAAAACACCTCTCTAAATCGTAAGTATCAGTTATGATTTTAATGGAGGT